>JBHGBB010000082.1:0-14811 GCA_041946755.1 bacterium
ACCCCGAAAGATGAGAAGATTCGGGTATATACCGGTAACGCCTTCGATATCGTTGGGGAGCGGAAGCAGACTAATTTCAGAAAGATTAGCGATCAGGTAGTTGAAGAAACATTTGAAATCCGAGTCCGGAATCATAAACAGGAAAATATTGCGGTTCGGGTAGTCGAACATCTCTATCGATGGAGTGAATGGGAAATGATACAGAAGTCGATGGAGTATGAGAAGAAGGATGCGCAAACTATCGAGTTCTTAACCCAGATTCCGAAAGACGGCGAATCGGTGATAACTTATACCGTCCGATATACCTGGTAAACCAAGCTGTTCCTGTTAAAAAGGTTTAATGGTTACCCTGCTAGATCCCCCTCAATTGTCTAGCAGGGTAATCCTACCGCCCGATTTCTTTTTCTATCTCTTGTATCCTCAATAAAATCGAGATATAATTGCTTACCGAGGTTGAATGCATTCAATCCTAACTCGAATTAGAGTAATTGGTATTCATCAGTTTGCCGGAGTAACCTATGCATACATCCGATAAACGAGATATCGAGTATTTAGGATTCACTTTAATCGAACTGCTCATTGTGGTAGCGATAATAGCGATATTAGCCGCAATCGCGATCCCGAATTTCTTGCAAGCGCAGGTACGCGCGAAAATATCTCGAGTTGAAGGTGAACTGCGGACACTGGCAACCGCGTTGGAATCGTATCGGGTAGATAACGATAATTATCCCCCGGAAAATTATGCGAGTCCGTTACTGGTGCTGGTTGACGGGACCACCAATGTTTATGCTTTACCGGATGCGATTAAACTGATGCCGTTAACGACCCCGATATCGTATATCACTCGATTGCCAACCGATATCTTTGACCCGGGTAATGATTCGGTCAACCAAATCCAGCCGCATACTTATCATTACGCAGCACGAAATGACTTGTTATACCCCGGAGCGCAGTTTTTTGATGGAGCTAATGAAGAGAAACTCCAGTGTGATTGGATTCTGCAAAGTTATGGGCCGGATAAAGGAATTGATAAAGGCTTATCCACCTACTGGCAGTTTCCAAGATATGACCCTACCAATGGTACGATTAGTCTCGGAAATATCCTGTTAACAGGACCGTAATATTACCCATAACGCCGAAGATCGAGATGCGAAATATAAAAATATAACCCCAAAATTTACCTTGCATCAGTTTTTGAAAAACCAGCCAAAATGCGCTATACTTAATACCAGAGAATGTCAGGAAATAAGGGCATTATTGAGAGGGGTCAAGTTGACCCCTTATTTTAATTATTCTAGTTACTGCAAGGAGAACTATGAGCCATCGATTAATCATACCGTTAACTCTGATAATAATATTAGGGACGTTGATTCCTTTAGTATATGCCGCATCATATGATAGCTATTATTCCGGGATAACCACTTCCAACTCGACTTTCATAACCGATTTAGAGACCCGGATTCGGAGCCCGTTTAACCATATTTCTTATGACGATTTCGATGAATCCAATATCGCTAATTTCGCTTCATATCCCAGCAGCGCAACTACTCGTTCAGTCGTCTGCGTATATAGCGGAGAAGTATATACCTATGTCCCGCCGTTTTCCTGGCTGCCGTTCAGCCGGGAACATACCTGGTGCCAGAGCTGGATGCCACTAGATGACAATCCCCAAAAAGCCGACCAGCATCATATTTTCCCGCTTGACCAGGATAATGCGAATGCGGTTAGAAGCAATCATCCGTTAGGGAAGGTAATTAATGTAACTTCAACTTTTCTGCAAGCGAAATATGGGACCGATTCCAGCGGGAAATATATCTACGAACCAAGAGATAGCCATAAAGGCGATGCTGCCCGGGCATTGTTCTATATGGCGGTTAAGCATAACGGAGTCGGTGGATTGGATTGGACCTTCAGCCATTTAAGCACCTACTTGATTTCTGCCGGTGAGAATTTCCAGAGTGTCGATCAGTTGATTCAATGGCATAAACAAGACCCACCGGATAAATGGGAAGTCGACCGGAATACCTATGTGCAATCGACCCAGTTGAATCGGAACCCGTTTGTCGACCATCCGGAGTATACCAATTTCATTAATTTCTGGAACCTGAGCAAGTTAAGCCCCTCTTATTCTAGTGAACCGACGAATTATGCGACTAATTTCGGTAGCGGTGCGGTTGGTAATACTTCAATCCAATTAACCTGGACCAACGCTACCGGAACCCAGTTATCGTCAGGGAATTTATTAATCGCATATAATAAAGACGATTATTTCATTCCGATGGATGGAGTAGCATATACTGATGACAGTAATCTTTCCGATGGGAAAGCGGTGCTGAGCATTTCGACCAGTACCACGACTTATACTTTTACCGGTTTGGCAGCGAATACCACATATTATTTCCGGCTCTATTCATATAACGGTACCGGTACTTCAATCAATTATAAAATCGATGGTACAGTACCAGTAGCGGTAATTACTACGGCTTCCGGTTCATTAGCGACGGAGCCAACGAATTATATTACGAATTTCGCTACCGGAACCATTAGTACCAGTTCGATCCAACTCACCTGGACTGATGCGGCTGGCGGGCAGCTGCCTTCAGGATATTTATTGGTAGCGAATAATGATTATCAGTTCTCCGATCCGGTAGATGGATTGGTCTATGCGGATGATTCCAATCTTGCTGATGGCAGTGCGGTGATAAATATAACCCATCCGACCTCGGGAACGTTTACTTTCTCCGGGTTATCCAGTAACACCTACTATTATTTCCGGATGTATTCTTATAACGGTAATACTACTTTGCGGAATTATAAAACTAGCGGAACCGTTCCCGAAACGGAAGGGATTACCCAACTGACTCCTGATGTCATTACCTTAGATGCGTCTAATATCGCAAATACTACGGCAACCGGGAACGCGAATCTGATTTATTTAGGGAGCCCGAGTCCAACCCAGCATGGGTTTGTCTGGAACACTTCTCCTAATCCTACTTTGGCATTATCGACCAAAACCCAGCTGGGCGCGATTAGTACTACCGGTATTTTTACCGGTGCGATGACTGGTTTATCTGCGCAAACCTTCTATTATCTAAAAGCGTTTGCGACCAATGCTCAAGGGACCAGTTATGGAAACGAAGTGAATTTCTATACCTTATCCAACGAACCGAGTTCGCATGTCGGGTCGTTTACCGCGACTGCGATTTCTACTTCCCAGATAAATCTATCTTGGACAGCAGCGGCCGGTGCGCAAGGATACCTGATTTTAGATAAATCCGGATCAGCACCTACCGGAACGCCGGTTGATGGGCAGGAATATACGGTAAATGATGGGGTCGGCGATGCCAGTGTAGCTGCAGTAGTGACCAGTGGAAGTAGTACTACCCAGGCGATTACCGGCCTTACCGCAAGCACAAAATATTATTTCTCGATTATGCCGTTTGGATACGATGGGGTTAATGCTGAAACTTATAATTATCGGACGACGGCAACTATTCCGATCGCGCTATCTACTACGCTAAGTATGCCCGGATTGCCGGTGATTATCAATGAATTCTCACAAGGTGCATCCGGTGCTAAAGAATGGGTTGAAATTCTGGTAGTGCAGGATAATTTTAATCTGCAGGGATATAAACTGATTGATGGCAATGGGACTTTATCGATAACGCTATCCGGCAGCGGATTTGCTTCGTTAGCCATGGGAACCCTGATTGTGATTTATAACGGTGGGGATGTTGATAGTGTAATTACTCCGGATACGACGTATAATGGTACTTCTGACAAGTCATTACAAATCTCATCGTTGAATAATTCAGGGCCTTACGCGGTGACCCGAACTCTGGGTTGGAGTGGAACTACCGGCGCGTTTGCTAACGCTTCTAGTACCGATATTCCGCAGCTACTAAATGTTTCCGGTGATACCGTCTTTGGTCTGCCGCGGACACCTACGCCAGCCAGCGGGATGTTTACTGCATATCTAGGTAATACTTCTTCCGGCGCTACCATTGCATCAAACTGGTCGGCAGATTCCGGATATACATATGCTACTCCGGGATTACCGAATGGCGGTGCAAATACTACCTGGATTAACGGGCTGCCGGTAGAATTATCTTATTTCGGAACTGAACTCATCGAACCGACAGCAGTGCTCCCTAAAAACTAACTACGAAACCTTGAAATATATAAGGCACGAAATTATACTACCGGATTTCGTGCCTTCGTGTTAAAATCTTACTGAGTCATCCTATCTACTATCTACTATCTGCTATACTACTATTACATAGGAGGTATTTATTATGATAAGAATAATCGTTTCCGGCGCTTGCGGTAAAATGGGGCAGCGGGTGATTGTCAATGCCGCGCAATCGATGGCATTTAAAGTGGTTGGCGCAATCGAGCATCCGAACCATCCGCAGTTTGAGAATGATATCGGGCTTGCTGCCGGATTAGGGAACGAACTCAAGGTGCGGGTAACCGATAATCTGGATAAAATCATCAAACAAGGGGAAGTGATAATCGAATTCTCGAATCCAGAAACGACTCTCGACCATCTTGGTCTAGCAGTAGATGCGAAAATGCCGATGGTTATCGGTACCACCGGATTCAGTTCTGCCCAGTTGAATGAGTTGCGGAACCTCGGCCGGAAAATCCCTTGCGTCTTCTCACCGAATATGAGTCTAGGAGTAAACCTGTTATTCAAGTTGGTTGAACAGGCGACGAAAACACTCGGTGCGGAGTTTGATATCGAGATCGTTGAATCGCATCATCGGGCGAAAAAGGATGCGCCCAGCGGGACCGCTAATAAACTAGCGGATATCGCGGCGCAAACTTTAAATCGGAAATTAACTGATGTAGCGGTATATGGCCGGAAAGGGATTATCGGTGAACGGACCAAAGAAGCCATCGGCATCCATGCAGTGCGTGGCGGGGATGTGGTTGGCGAACATACGGTATATTTCTGCGGAGTTGGCGAACGAATCGAATTAACCCATCGGGCGAGTTCCCGGGATACCTTTGCGCTCGGTGCGCTTCGGGCTGCAAAGTTTGTGGTTGATAAACCAGCAGGCATCTACGATATGATGGATGTGCTAAACTTAAGAAAATAATTAAGAGTTAAGAATGAAGAGTGTACACCAGGATTAGGTAAGGGTAAGGTAGTGTCCGCCTAAGGCGGATAGGTTGTTGGTCGTGTGTAGTTAGTCTTTTACCAACTACTTTACCGCACCACGTAACTCACTTCCTGACCTTAACCGAACTACTCTTTAACTTTCAATTCTTAACTGCATTATTAAATGCTTACCAAGGATTTTGATTTTACCTTACCACCAGAATTAATTGCCCAACGCCCTCCAGAACATCGGGGGGAATCCCGGCTATTAGTCTATCATCGGGATACCGGGCAAATCGAACATTGCCGATTTCCGGAGTTGGTAGAGTTTCTGAGACCGGATGATGTGCTGGTGGTGAATGATAGTAAGGTTATTCCCGCCAGATTATGGGCTGTTGATCCGGCTACTGGCAAACAAATAGAATTATTATTAGTCCATCGGATTAAAGATAATCGATGGACAGCGTTAACCCGGCCGGCAAAACGATGCCAGCCGGGAATAGAATTGGATATCGGGAATGGGAAACTCAAATCGAAAATCGTTTCTAGGCTTGAAGGCAGCCGGCGTGAAATAGCGTTTAATTATTCCGGCGATTGGCATGAATTATTAGCCGAGCTCGGTGAGATGCCGGTACCGCCATATATCAAGCGGAAATTAGATTCCGGGGAATTGAAACAACTGGATAAGTCCCGATATCAAACTGTCTATGCGAAATATGATGGCTCGATAGCGGCTCCGACTGCCGGGCTCCATTTCTCAGAACCGATTTTGCAGCTGATTAAAGATAAAGGGATAACAGTTACTTCGGTTACTCTCCATGTCGGTCCCGGAACCTTCCTACCGGTTCGAGCTGACCGCATCACCGACCATATCATCGAACCGGAATATTATACGGTTTCCCCTCAAACCGCAGAAATAATTAATAAAGCTAAACAGAACCACCAGCGGATTGTAGCGGTCGGTACTACCGCTACCCGCACCCTGGAAACGGTAGCTGATGAACATGGCATCGTCTATCCCGGAGAAGGGTGGGCAGGTATATTTATCTATCCGGGGTATCAGTTTAAGGTGGTTGAATCGCTATTAACTAATTTCCATCTCCCGCAGTCGACGCTATTAATGCTGGTATCGGCGTTTGCCGGAAGAGACCGGATACTGAAAGTATATCAGGAAGCGATTCGAGAGAAGTATCGGTTCTATTCTTATGGGGATGCGATGCTAATCCTTTAAAACAATACCACAGAAACACTAAGCCGCAGAGAACGCTGAGATATAAAGCAAACTGACCAGCGGTCAGTTTGCTTTTATTATTGATTATCTTAGGGTTAATGAAGTTGTCTATCCGGCAATTTATTTTTTCGGTTCCAAGGCTGTATATTTCTTTTTTTATATGATATACTTAAAAAATAAATTTTATCTCTATAATCAGTTAAAATCAGCGTCCTAATATTTATTCGGAGGTTTAATTATGAAAATCTTATTTGTCGCTGCAGAATGCGCGCCGTTTGCTAAAGTAGGTGGATTAGCCGATGTAATCGGCTCCTTACCGAAAGCATTAGCCAAACTCGGGCATGAGGTTAAAATCGTTATTCCGAAATATAAGAAGATCGATAACCAGCTCTACCATTTAGAGCAAATCCGGGAATCGGAATTGACTATCCCCTGGCAAACCCCGGCGTTGCAGAAGAATGCGTTTATTCTCCAAGGTACTTTACCGCATAGTTCGGTAGAAATCTATTTTATCTGGAATGAGCATAATTTCGGTCGGGATGAAATATATCAGGTTAACGGTCAGGATTATCCGGATAACGCGGAACGGTATGCCTTTTTCTGTCAGGCAGCGCTAGTGCTCTGTAAAGAGCTACAATGGACTCCGGATGTGATTCATTGCCATGATTGGCAGACCGGATTACTACCGGCATATCTGAAAATATATCAAGAAGATGAACATATCTGCCGGAAAATCAAGACCGTGTTTACTATTCATAACTTAGCATATCAGGGCTTGGTCCCCAGAGAGCGGTTGAATGGTCTGGCGATGCCGGACTGGACCTATACCCCCAAATTTATTGAATTCTATGGAAATATCAACTTAATGAAATCCGGGCTGGTTTTTTCCGATACCCTAACCACGGTTAGCGAACAATATAGCCGGGAGATACAGACTCCGGAATATGGCTGTGGATTAGATGGGGTTCTCATCGAACGGAAACAAGATTTGTTCGGAATCATCAATGGGATCGATTATGAAGAATGGAATTCGCAGCATGACCCGACCTTACCGGCATCATTTTCGATTTCCGATGTTTCCGGGAAACTGGCTAATAAGAAAGCGTTATTAAAAGAAGTCGGATTACCGATGAAACGGAAAGATACCCCGGTAATCGGGCTGATTAGCCGGTTAGCCGACCAGAAAGGGTTCGATATTATCGCTGAAGCTGCGGAAGAACTGCTGGAGTTAGACCTGCAGTTTGTTATCCTCGGTACCGGGGAGCCGAAATATCATGAGTTATTCTTATCACTGCAGAAGATGGAACCGAAAAAGATGGCCATCAATCTGAAATTCGATGCCCGGTTGGCGAAATTGATTTATGCCGGCTCCGATATGTTCTTGATGCCGTCGAAATTCGAGCCGTGTGGATTAGGTCAGATGATAAGTTTAGCCTATGGTACGGTTCCCATCGTTCGGAAAACCGGGGGGTTAGCGGATACCATTATCGAGTATGATGCGAAAACCAATACCGGGAACGGGTTTATTTTCGAGAATTATACTGGTCAGGAACTCCTAGCAACGGTTAAACGGGCGATTGCTGCTTATCAGAAGAAACGGGTTTGGAAGAACTTGGTAGAGAACGCGATGGCATCGGATTTCTCCTGGAATGCTTCAGCGAAAAAATACGAAGCACTTTACCAAAGATAAACCAGTTATCAGTAAATCTACCACAGAGTGCTCAGAGAACTGCAGAGTAACTAGTTTTTTTATATATTATGCCTATCTCGGTTTTTCTCTGGGTACTCTGTGGTTGGTTCTTGGGCAATTATCAACTAACAGCTATTGATTTCGTTCCATTGACCGGTCGTGGGCGCGAGAGAGGAGTAATATCGCCAAAGTCGCACCGATAAGTGCCATCAGCATATCTCCTTGCGCATCGAAAATATCCCCTTGTAATCCCAGCCATTCTGCCCCTTGTTCCGGATAAATAAAAATCACCATCCACCATTCCAACAGTTCATAGAACGCACTGAATGCCAGACATACCGATATACAAAGGAATCCGAGCCAGCCGCCCGGTTTTAGGGGTGTCTTTCTTAATAATACTTCCCGGACAATGATTGCCGGAACGAACCCTTGCATAAAATGACCGACTCGATCGTAATGATTTCGCGCTAGATGAAAGGTGTCTCTTAACCAATTAAACAGGGGCATTTCAGCATAAGTATATTTCGCGCCAATCGCTAGAATCGCAAAATGGATTCCGACCAGAATATATACCAGCCCGGAAAACCGGAATCGGGTATAAATGATACTAAGGATACCGATACCAATCAATCCTAACGCTAATTCGAATATCCATACCCCATAATCATAGGGTTTTATCGCTGACCAGATAAAGAAAACCGCAGCTATACTGAGCATGAGCATAAACGAAGTGTCTTTTTTCATAGGAATATAATCTTACCATAGATATAGTCTTTTTTATAGCGACCTTACCCGGAGTTGCACCGAACGAGATCGATCTCGTTCGGTGCAACTCCGGGGACTGACCGCCCTATCTTAGGATAATAGACAGGATACTCAGGTTGCTAAAAAGGGTTTTTTCGGTATAGCATAGTTAAAGAAATAGACATATCGATACAAAGTTGTTTCATCCTTGATTTAAAAGGAGGATGGTATGAACTCACTAAATGTAACCATAATCGGACTCGATACCAGCCATAGTATCGAGTTTACCCGCAGAATCCAGGCGCCGGATTGTCCGGCAGACCAACAAGTCGAGGGGATGAAAATTGGTACCTGCCTCCGGTTCCCATCGGCGTTCCAAACCGAACCCGACCAGGATAAACGGCAGCAGCTCTTAGAATCCTGGGGAGTTAAAGTAACTCATACATTAGAAGATGCAGTTGATGGTACTGATGCGATTCTCTTGGAAATCAATGATCCGGAATTGCATCTGGACTATTTCAAGAAACTGGTAAAATTCAAGAAACCGATTTTCGTTGATAAACCGCCGGCAGATACCGTAGCGCATGCGCTGGAAATCGGTCGGTTAGCGAACGAGCAAGGAATCAAAATATATAGCGCCTCGTCGTTGCGCTATTGTCCGGAAGTGTTGCAGATAGCGCAAGAAATGCCGCAATCGAAAATTGTGTTATCGATCGGCTGTTTGGGGAAAGCGCCTAAAGGGAGTTCAGTGGTCTGGTATGGGGTGCATACGGTAGAAATGCTGCAGCAGGTAATGGGAGTAGGAGCGAAAAAAGTATTCGCCTGCAAAGATGGGATTGGGATTATGGCGATTATCGAATATGCATATAACCGAAGAGGATTAATCCAGTTGACTGAAGGCGATTATCAGTATGCATTAATGGCGCAAGATGCGAAATCCAAAAAGTTCTATAATGTCGATACTACCCGGTTATATACCGATTTATTAACCCGCATCAGAGATTTCTTTATTACCGGCAAATCGCCGGTATCCTGGGAAGAATCGGTTGAAGTCCAGGCCATCCTGAACGCCATCGAAGAATCGGTTACCACCGGGAAAGAAGTGCTTATTGAAACCTAAGTCACTTATTAGGAACCCAGGAACACAGGATAAGAAGCAAATATTCATTGTAAATTTAGCATTTAACAGTTAGCATTTTAAATTTAATGAATACAGTCCATTATTTTTGCAGTTGTATAATTAATATTAGTCTTATCATTTCTATAGCTAATGCTCAATCAATAAGGCCGCAATTAACCAATACCAGTTCAACCGCTGTCGGGATATTCATTCTTGCCGGGCAGTCGAATGCCTCCGGTCGAGGAGAACTGAATGCAAGTACTGAAACTCCGGATTCGCGGGTGATTATGTTTGGTAATGATTATCTCTGGAAAACCGCATATGAACCGGTCGATGATCCAACCAATCAGATTGATACCGTTTCCAGTGATAACAGTGT
This sequence comes from bacterium, assembly GCA_041946755.1. Lineage (GTDB taxonomy): Bacteria > UBP4 > UBA4092 > JAOAEQ01 > JAOAEQ01 > JBHGBB01. The sequence continues at coordinate 10,272 of JBHGBB010000082.1, forward strand.
TATTACACCTACCAAAGGGCATAGTTTCGCGTTAAAAGCGGCAAAAGATTTGGTGACCACTAGTATTCAATCGGCAATCCTTATCCCATGCCCGCGTGGTGGAACGAAAATTTCGCAATGGCGGAAACCAGTCGATCCGTTCGACCGAACGACTTTATTCGGGTCCTGCAATTATCGGCAGTCAACCGCTGCACCCGGCGGAATTAATGCGATGTGGTGGTATCAAGGAGAATCGAATCAAAGTACTCCAGGAACGTTTATTACAGAAAACACCCAATTAATGAATGAATTTCGGTCTGAAATGGGTGCAAATCTACCAATTATTTATGTGCAACTCGCAAAACAGACCACTATTACATCTAATTCCGCCCAGCATCATCTCGGGGAACTCCAGCGGTTAATGGAAACCGGCAGTGGAGATACCAGTTCAATTTCTAATCATTTTATGGTGGTGGCATTCGATTTACCATTAATCGATAACGTTCATATCAATCAAACGGCGCAAAAAGAACTCGGACGTAGAATTGCTTTATCTACCCGGGAACATGTCTATGGTGAATCGATTGATGGTACCGGTCCTCGATTAATAACTTCCCGCCCACTAATTCATCCGAACGGAGATAAAAGTACTATCAAAGTTCAGTTAAGCCAATCGGTAAACACCGCAGTCAACCGATATGATAATCAGTTCCGGGTGTATGATACCAATACCGAAATAAGTATCGCGAATGTTTTCCGCGATACCAGCGATAATTCTGCGGTGATAATCTCGATGATTACCGCAGCATCTGGGGTGGTTACCGTCAGTTATGGCGAGGTTACTCCCAGCGGGTTAGGGAAATGGTATACCAATGTTATTAAAGGCGCAAATGAATTACCCCTTCCGCGGTTTGGCCCTTTGACGGTATATAACCCCAAAGATATCATCATCGATAATTCCGATCCGGAATTCAGCATTATTTCCGGTACCTGGGGAACAAATAATCTCGCTGGAGGATATGGCGCTAATTATCGATATCATATCACTACCACCGCAAATGATATTGTTCGATGGACACCGGATATTTTTACCCCGGGATATTATCGGGTATCGATCTGGTACTCAGCATCTACCAACCGAGCGAATAATGTACCGATAACGATTAACGCGCAGAGCGGATCGACTACGATATTAATCAATCAAAGGATTAATGGCAGTCAATGGTTCAACCTCGGTAATTTTGCGTTCGATGCCGGAACTACCGGATATATCGAATTATCCGATAACGCCGAATTCGGTAAATATGTTATTGCCGACGCAGTTCGGTTAACTTATATAAATCCGATTGCCGTTTCGCTGGTAGATTTTAATAGTAAATAATATCTTATTTAAAAAGGGATTGATTATGAACCGTAATCTAATAGTTTTAGTTAGTATCATGGTTTTTCTATTAATCAGTATTGGTTTTAGTAAACAGACCGGGCTATTGCCGGGGTTTGAATTGAGCCCTTATTTCCAGGAACAGGTGAAAACCTATATGTTCGATACCGATGTGAATATCGTGATCAATGCCCCTTCAGCGAAAGAGTTTAATCCGAAACAGCCGATTGAACTGATTCTCTATACCCTGCCGAATGGGAATACCATCGCGCATACCATCGGGAAAAAGATGAAAATGGGCGATGATTGGCATTATAATATCCAGCATATCGGTGCCCAGACCCGGCGACTTCGAGAAGTAATTAAAAAAGAGAATATTATTGTCGCTTATTTAACCCCAACGTTCAGAAGCTGGCCGACCTGGGGTGGGATTCATAAAGAAAATAAGAATCAATTAATTCCGCAAATAATCGAATCGATTAAAACCAGTCTACCGCGGCCGCCGGATGAAGTGATTCTCTCCAGCCATAGCGGTGGCGGGAGTTTTATTTTCAATTATCTGAATAGTGTCGACCATATCCCGAACTGGATATCCCGGATATCGTTCCTCGATAGTATTTATAATTATACTGATGAAGAGAACCATGGGGATAAACTTATCGAATGGCTCAAACAGGATCCGAAGCATGTGTTGAGTATGATTTCGTATGATGATCGGAACATTATGCTGAATGGCAAACTCGTCCTCGGGCCGACCGGAGGAACTTTCCGGAAAACCTTTAAAATTATCGATCGATTTCAGAAAGATATTTCGTTATCCATGACTTCTACTGCTGAATATCTGCATTGGAAAGGTATGAACGGCCAGGTGGATATTATTGCCCATCTGAATCCGGAAAATAAAATTTTGCATACCGCGTTGGTTGAGAAGAACGGATTTATCTACGCGATGACGGTTGATACAAAGTATGAAAATAAAGCGGGGATATTCTGGGGCGAACCCGCGTATACCAAATGGATACAGGAAGATAAATAATGTTTATATTATTAAATTAATTGACAACAATAAATACATTATGTTAACATTATTGTTAACATAACTATTAGCAATTATGAAAACAAATAACTTAAAAAGCAGAGTAATGGAATTAATTGTTAATGAATCACCAATAACAATATCTGCATTGGCAAATAAAATGAAAATAAATAGAGTATTTTTGGCTGGATACTTGCAGGCGTTGGAGGAAATGGGAGAATTAGAATCTATCAATATTGGTCCTGCTAAAATCTTTAAAGTAAATAACACTAACCAAATGTAAACCAATCGAATATGAAAACTTTTATATCGAAAAAAGGAATAAAAATTAAATTTGATATATTATACGATGTAAATAATCCGTATTCAATACATGGAATTTACCCATATAGAGGAAAAATGTCAGCAGTCGATGTTAGACAAATATTAAGCCAGCTTCCACCAAAGATGCTATTAGATCCTTTTTGTGGTTCGGGCACTATTGTTTATGAAGCAGGAAAGCTAAATTTCAATGTTTTTGGAATCGATAGCAATCCTATTGCTATACAGATAGCGAAAGCAAAATTTGATAGCATAGATGCAAAAGAAAGTATCGACAGAATAAATTATTTAATTAAAAATAATGGTAAAGATAAATCATTGAAAATGCCCATAAAAGCTTTAAAATATTTTCATGAAAAAACTGCTCAAGAAATAATGTATTTTTTTAAACAGTATGATAAATTTTCCGATTATGAGAAAGCAGCGTTTTTAGGTTCTATATGTTTAGTTGCAAGAGGGTGTAACCATTATAAATGGAGCTCTACACAAATAGGTAAAATCAGTGATACCAAAAGATATATAGATTTTTATAAAACATTTATCAATAAAATAAAAAAACATTGCTATCCATTAAGATCCAGTAATCATAAATTATTTCAAGTGGATGCTAGGAACCTAAGTAATTATATACAGGAGAAAAGTATTGATTATGTTTATACAAGCCCGCCATATTTTGATGCTTTAGATTATACATCAAATTATACAAGAATAATTCACCACTTATTCGGAAACGATATAAATGATATTAAAAAATATTTGATACAAAATTATGATTCATATGAAGATAATATGAAAAAATGCTTTATTGAAATTAGCAAGGTAACCAAGGAAGATGCATTGATAATATTTGTCGTTGGAGATAAAAAAAGAGGTGATAAATATATTAAGGGGGGAGATTTTTTTTCGAATATATGTGATAAAAAACCAAATATGATTATAGAAAGAGAATATACAAAAACAGCTAGTTCAATTTGGGATAAAATAAATCAAACACAAAGAAAAGAACAAATCGTTATTTGGGATAAATCAACATGGTAATAAACGATACAAGTCAAATAAAAATATATTGTAATGATTCAAAAGATATGAAAGAAGTTAATGATGAATCAGTCAACTTGATAATTACAAGTCCACCATATTATGATTTAAAAAATTATAACACAAATGGAAATCATGTAGGTCAAATTGGTTCACTTAATAATTATAATGAATATATAAAAAGCTTAAATGAAGTTTGGAAGGAATGTATTAGAGTATTACAACCGGATGGTAAGTTATGTATTAATATTATGCCAATATTCCTTTCAGGTAATGAAACTGAATTTCAAAGAAGAATTACTAAAATTGCAATTACTGATATTGAAATATTTATGGACTCAACTCGAGAGATGTTTTTGCAAGCCTTATATATATGGGATAAAAGAAAGATTGTCCGCTTTAGTTCCTTCGGATCATATCCGTTTCCTCCAAACATTTTTTCAACATTCCCCTTTGAATGGATTATCGTATTTTCCAAAAAGGGTAAAAGAAAAAAACCGATTACTCTTGAAATAAAAGAAAAATCAAAAATAACTACACAAGAATGGCAAAATTGGGCAATTAATTCAATCTGGGAAATGCAACCTGCAAAATCAAAAGAAATTGGACATCCAGCTCCATTTCCTGAAGAACTTCCTAAAAGATTGATAAAATTATATAGTTTTGTTGGCGATACGGTGCTAGATCCATTTATGGGTAGTGGTACTACAATATTAGTCGCAAATAAATTAGAAAGAAATGCTATAGGTTATGAAATAAATCCTGAATATGTAAATTTAACATAT
>JBHGBB010000083.1:0-14774 GCA_041946755.1 bacterium
ATTCGACCAGCCGCTTCGCTAACCGAATCCATTTTCCCGAAAGAGTATGGTACGCCCAGCTGGAGTTGAACCAGCAGCCTTTAGCTCCGGAGGCTAACGCTCTATCCAGTTGAGCTATGGGCGCACATCCTAGAATTAGAGCTTTTATTTTATCATTAACTCAAAGATGCTGCAACCTAGCGAACCCAATTTATCCGAGATATTTCATATTCCTAAACCCATTTAATAAAATCATTTTTTGCTTGACCAAAGGTAAAATACAGCGATACAATATCATTACCATTGTAATTAACTATTCGATAATTTATCTATGGTTATTCTAGGAATTATTATTATCTGTATCGGAGTACTGGGGCTCGTAGCTGGGTTACTTTGGACTCTAATTAATTCGTTTCGAAGCGGTATTATTTGGGGAATAATTGTTTTATTCGTTCCAGGCGGTCCGCTTGTTTGGCTCGTTACCCATTGGGAAGATGGGAAACTTCCTTTTTTAACCTATTTGGGTGGAGTATTTGTTTTTGTGCTAGGCATCTTCGTTATGGCAATGGGGGGACCATCATCGAGAACAACAAAACCAGTGATCATTACTCAAGATACAACGGCATCCGCACCGGCTATCCCTAGTGACCAAGACCTTATCGCTGCGGTCGAGAAAAACGATACTACTAAAGCAATAAAACTGCTCAATCAAGGTGCTTATGTCAATGCGAAAAATCAATCCGGAGCAACCGCATTGTATCTGGCCACACAAAATGGTAACACTGAATTGGTAAGAGCATTACTCGATAAACGAGCTGATGTAAATTTAACGAATAATTATGGATTGACCGCTCTATTTCCGGCAGCGCAAAAAGGGAAAACCGATATTGTCCGTTTACTGATTGAAAAAGGAATTAATATTAATGCTAAAACTGAAACCGGATTAACTGCTTTAATGGTCGCGGTGAGTAATGGTCGAAAAGATTCTACCCGGGCGCTTATTGAAGGTGGCGCCGATGTGAATGCGAAGACAAATGACGATCAGACCGTCTTATCTATGGCAAAACGCTCGGAAATAGTCGATATGTTAAGAATCGCCGGTGCAAGTGGTCCGGTGATACCAGATCAGATGGTAGCACGTACCAAGCTGCAAGAGATGGGAATTACCTATAATAAAATCTCTTTTCTTAACTGCGCACGAGACGGTAAATTAGAAGCGATAAAATATTTTTTAGATGCCGGGATTAATCCGAATACTGCGAATAAAGATGGTGTTACCCCATTAATGTATGTCATCTATCATGGAGATACAAAAATCGTAGATCTGATGATTCAGAAAGGTGCAGATGTTAATGCGAAAACGGTGAATGGGAAAACCGCATTAATGATTGCTACCGAAAACAACAAACCAAATATCGTTGCCATACTTAAAGCTGCCGGTGCAGCAGAATAAGTCGCGAATTCTTATACACTATTCCGGGAATTATTCTCCATATTAGTCGCTAGCCAACACTTTATTCTTTCCCCGATACTACTCAGGTACACTTTTGTATTCCTCTAGCGCAGAATCGAACCTTATCTTCCGATATGCTCTATTCTGCTATTCGTCAATACCCTCAAGTTATGCTTGATTTTGCTTAATCCTACCTAATTCTGCATCTGAAACTCGTGGGGTTAATCATCAGGCATAAATCATGCTATATATTAGATGGGGAGTAAGTTAAGGAGTTCAAGTACATGCCTAACGAGATCAATCTAGCTTTCCTTGACCCAACATCCAATTCTGAAATGCAATTTCCGAATGAAGAGAAACTTCAATTGAAACCGATGAAACCTGCTAATAGATTAAACAGTTTGTTTTCCCATGAAGATATTATCTCCCCGGTTTCTGATGTCGCTAAACAAGCACGAATAGAACTAGAAAACGAATATAAACATTCAGTATCTAAATCCAAAACCGTAGTTAATGCTACCAATCTATTTAGTTTTAATCGTTCACGGTTACCACGATAACTATCATATAGTTATGGGAGAGGAAGCGGACTGCTTTATTCCACTTCTCCTCCTCCCCATACAATCTAGTTTATCGCCTTAAATGGTGATTACACCAGAAGTGAATCTGGGAATAAGGTGGAGAGTATCGATTTGGGCACAGTAATCTAAATCTTGGGTATATCCAAGAGAAGCCAGATAAATCCCATGCTCGCAATTACCAAGCATCTCCCGAATGTTTGACCGATAAATGGTATACAGGATCTGAGCAACTCTTGCAGCATCGGTTATGGCATATGTTTCATCAGCATTCAATCTCTCAACAATCGCTCCGGCACAAACCGCATCTTCTAGCGAAAATCGGCCTTCCTTCCCGGAAGTAATAATCTGAATATCTTTATCGGCCTGTTGTACCACCTCGGAGACAGCACTGAGATTTAAAAAACTACCGATATATAAAACACTAGCCGTCTGGGCGGAATAGCAAGCTTTCGTCCCATTGGTTGTTGACATAATCAGCGTTTTATCTTTAATATTCTCTACCGTATACTCGAGTGGTGAATTCCCTAAATCGAATCCGGGAATCTTATTCCCTTCTCGTTCTCCGCACAGTAACCATTCTCCAGGATTGAGTTTCCGGGCCATATCTTTCGCATCTTCCGGTTCGATAACCGGAATAATCTGTTTCGCACCATTTGATAATGCGGTTAGCATGGTCGAACTTGCCCGGAGCACATCGATTACGATAGCTGCCGAGTCGCTGATAAGCTGATGATTTACCGTATTGGGTAGCAGCGCTACATCAATAGTTTTCATATTACTTCATCTAATCTGATTTATTATTTTAGCTCATTAATCTTACTCAATTTTATTCCTATCCTGCAACCTACTTGCACGAAGCTGAAGGTTTATTTTTACTAAGAAATACATTTACCGCTGAATTAACTTAGCTTTAGTATATATCTTTGCCTGATTTTGTTGGCTGAGATTGGTATTTAACATTGCTTTCCTAATCTTATTTATTCTATACTTACTTTATCGATACATTCGGACTATGCTATAGGAGGAATAGAAACCATGAAGACAAAAATGCTTTTTATTGTAGGAAGTGTTATCGGACTATTAATAATGCCAATGTTATCTTCCGCTCAGGAGAAACCAAAAATGAAAAAGACCGGCCCGAAACTTACGGTACAAATCCCTTCTTCCGACCAATGGATCGAACGAAAAATCACGCCGACCAAACAAGTACCGATCGATACCAATAAATGGGGTGCGCTATATCTACCGACCTACGAAACGATTACTACCGGCAAAACCGAAACCGAGCAATACCATCAGATGACCAGAACCGGGTATCCGCGAACCCGAGTAGCGGCATGTACCCTTCCCGGTGCTAAAGCGTTTATTAACGGAAAAGCAGTTAAGGTATATTCAACCGGTGCGTTTATCGGGATGGTAGATTTAGCTTATGGTGAAAATACGATTGAAATAATCGCTGAAGATTCTACCGGTAGAACGGTTAAAACCTTCCTCGTCGAACGAACGCAACCGATTAAAAGCTCACCAGTTACACCGCTAACCATCGAGTCGACTGCAATGATAGCTCCAAATGAAGATTTGGTGCTGCAACGGGGTGAAGAGATTTTCGTCCGTTTCAAAGGGTCGCCGGGAGGGAAAGCATCATTTTATTTCGGTGAGGGTATGCAAGAATATCCGATGCGTGAACTTGATACTACTACTACCGGCAGCATGGCTGGAGTTGCCGGAATTTATGTCGGTAGCTATATTATCCAGCCGACTGATAGTTTTAATAATACTGCAATTAAATTTAAATTAACCTCTGTGATTAATGAAAAATACGATTCATCGCAGAGTATTGAGTATACCGCTCCCGGACTGATTACTGTTGATGCTAGTCCAATACCAACCATCGCCCGATTAACAACAGATTACAAAACGGTTTATACCGATCCGGATGGATTCACTAAATTATTTCCACTGGCGGTTGAAGGTATAAAACTCCAACTTGTTGGACGAAAAGGAGAGATGATTAAGGTTCGGTTATCGCCCACTGAAGTAGGCTGGATTGACCCGGATGATGTCGAAATTCTTCCAGCAGGGACACCGATCCCAACCGCAACTGTCGGCTCAATTAGTTTCTCTACTTCTGATAGATGGTCGAAAATAAAAATCAGTATATCGGATAGATTACCTTATCGGGTTGACCAATATCTTAATCCTTCAATTCTTGAATTAACTATTTATGGCGCCGCTTCCCGATTAAGCTGGATTACCGAAAATTACTATGACCCGATGATTAAAAACCTGCAGTGGAAACAAATTGGAGAACAAACCTTGAAACTCCGAGTAGAACTTAATAATGAACAGCAATGGGGTTGGGATATAGGTTATGAAGGAAACACGCTGGTTTGGAGCATCAAGCAACCGGCGAAACTAGCTGCACCGCCGAATTCGCCGGTTAAAGGGCTAAAGTTTGTGCTCGATCCCGGTCATGGGGGTAAGGAATATGGTGCGGTCGGTGCTGCCGGTATCCGGGAGAAAAATGTTAATCTCGGGTATGTAACCGATTTAGCGAATCTGTTGCGCGAAGCAGGGGCTACTGTAGTTTTAACTCATGGCGAAATGGCGGAAGATTCGTCGATGCGGATTCTTGACCGGATGAAAGTCGCGATAGATGAACAAGCGGATATTTATCTGGTTTGCCATAATAATGCTGTTGGCGGAAATGCCGATCCGGAAGTTATCCGCGGTACCAGTGCCTATTACCATCAGCCGCAAGCGTTAGCGCTCGGTCAGGCAATATATCAACGATTGCTCAATGAACTCGGGTATCCCGGATTCGGATTCGTTTATTTCGATGCGGCAGCAGTAAGAACCCACCAGGCGATAACCGCATTGGTGGAAGGATTGTTTATGTCGAATCCAGAAGAGGAAGCGGCGTTAGCTACCCCAGAAATGCAGCAGAAATTAGCGACTGCTATCTTCCATGGAGTTGAAGATTTCTTAGCAAAGCAGCGATAACTACAATATTATAAAACTACAGAGATCCGGAGCAATACAGGAAAAAATTCTCTGTGCAGCCTTTATACCTCTGAGTCTCTGTGGTGTATTTTTTTATGACCATACCGAAATGGCAATATGATGAGTTCCTACCGCCCGGAGTAGATTTTACTTCGGTTGAAGAAGTTCAGCAGTATGACGCGATGCATCAGAAATTCCGGGATTATTCGAAAGCTAGCCAGATGATAATTCAGGCGCTCGGATTGAATTTGCGAAGTACCGTCATTGACATGGGTTCAGGCACCGGCGCGTTTACTTTATATGCAGCGAAACAATGCAACCAGATTTATGCGGTAGATATTTCTAAACCAATGCTGGAGTATTGCCAAAAGAAGGCAGAAACAGCCGGGGTATCGAATATCTCGTTTCATCATGGCGGATTGCTAACTTATGAACATCAAGCGGAACCAGTAGATGCGATGGTATGTGTTGCCGTTTTGCATCATCTACCGGATTTCTGGAAACAAATCGGATTACAGCGAGCAGCGCAAATGATTAAACCTGGCGGTAAACTATTTCTATTCGATATTGTTTTCTCATCTAAAGAAGCACAGCTTTTTGAGAGCATCGACAAGATGATTCAAGCGTTTGAGCAGCAAGCCGGTGAACAGATGGCGAGAGAAGCGATTATCCATATCAAGAACGAATATAGTACCTACGATTGGATTATGGAAGGAATTCTAACCAAAAGCGGATTTAAGATCGATACCGCGCAATATAATCCCGGATTTCAAACAACCTATATCTGTTCTAGAGTTTAAGAGAATTCTCTGAGTGTCTCAGCGGTTTATTAATTATGCCTTTACCTCAAATCAAACTCGGTAATATCTCAATCAGCAAACTTATTCTTGGCGGGAATCCGTTCAGTGGATTTTCGCATCAGACTCCGGAAAAAGACTGGGAAATGAAATCCTATTATACCACCGCTCGGATTAAAGCAATGTTCCAGCAGGCGGAATCACTCGGAATCAATACTCACCTCGGCCGGGCTGACCATCATGTGATGCGGGTATTGCTCGAATATTGGAATGAAGGTGGAACCATCCAATGGATCGCCCAGACTTGCCCGGAAGTAGGGACCATCGATCGGGGAGTCCAGAACGCTATTAATGGGAAAGCAAAAGCCTGTTTTATTCATGGCGGTGAAATGGATTATCGGTTTGCTAATAAACAGTTGGATGAAGTACCGTTCACAATCAAAAAGATTCGAGAGGCGGGGATGCCAGCTGGTATCGCCGGCCATAATCCGGCGGTATTCGAATGGGCGGAACAGCATTTAGATGTCGATTTCTATATGTGTTCCTATTATAACGCTGCGCATCGGGATGAACATAAAGAGCATATTTCCGGGATGCCGGAATGGTTCGATAATACCGACCGGGAGAAAATGGTTAAGCTGATTCGGCGGTTATCGAAACCGGTGATCCATTATAAAGTTCTCGCTGCCGGCAGGAATAAACCGGAAGAAGCGTTTAGATATGTCGCCCAACATCTACGTCTCCAGGATGCGGTGTGTGTCGGAGTGTATACGAAAGATAATCCGCAGATGCTTGAAGAAGATATACTATTACTTGGGAAATACTTAATAGAAATCAGAGGTCAGAAGTTAGAAGTCAGATAAAGCTAAACTAGAAATCAAAAACCAGAAGCCAGAAAATAGAAGATATTTAAGTGATTTAATAAGTTTTCCAGTGTTCAAATAAACCGGTTAGCATCCTACCAATTTCTTCATAACTTGCGATCAAGGTCTTATGTTTCTCTTTAGTAATATATTTACAGTCGTAAGCGAAATCTATCCAAACCTTGGTTTCTTCACAAGAACCAATTGCATCTATTAAGTGTTGTTTGAACACATTTTCATAATGCCTTTTTGCCCAACCTTCGGCAGTATTCGATGGAATAGATCGAGATGCTCTTAACAATTGGTCGGTTAACGAATATCGTTCTTCTTTAGGAAACTCTCTTGTCATCCAGAATAAATCTACGGATAAAGAATATGCCTTTTTATAAACCATAAGATCTTTGTATGATTTTATCATTATTGGTCCTCTATTTATATCAATTTTGTTTTTCTTACTTCTAGCTTGTGCCTTCTGTTTTTTATCTTTTTTCTGACTTCTGACTTCTGACTTCTGACCTCTGACCTCTTTATTTTACTGTTATCTGATTTTTCATTTGTTCAAATCGTTTTGGACCGATACCGCTAACCAGCACAATATCATCGATCCGTTTAAACGGACCATGCTGCTGCCGATAAAGAATAATCCGTTCTGCAAGTTTCGGGCCTATCCCCGGCAGGATATCTAATTCTGATACCGTAGCGGTATTAATATTTATTTTTCCAGAACTCTGAGCTGATAATCGAGAATTGGGTATTGATTTTGTTTTAGACATTGGTTCCGGTGGCGAGAACGATTGTTGATGAACTTCTTTCGATATCGGTTCTGGTTTTGGATCGGGGTTACTCTGCATTATGGGAATTTCGATTTTATCACCATCTTCGATAACCATCGCTAGGTTGAGATCCGATACATCCGCCTGGAAAGTAGTATCTCCGGCAGTAGTAATTGCATCGTATATTCTACTACCAGCCGGCAGATGATATACCCCTGGTTTATTTACCGCACCGGCGATATGAACGATAATAGGTGATTGGTTAGTATTACGATTTGAAGTATCGGTCGCTGTTGTAATAGGTACGATTATTTCAGGATTATGCTGTCGATTGAAATAATGTTTTACTCCTAAACCGACTAAAAGTATCCCGATGAGAAATAGGATAATCAACTGCTCTTGTTTGGTCAGGTTAAACATTTTAGATAATGATTACAGTGATTAAAAAACTTGATTACAGCGATATTAAGAATACAATATCTAGTTAAATCAGCATATTAATTTAGGGTTGTATTTTAGTACAAGAAGGCTTGAGTTTGCAAGAGGAGCATCAAATTTTTCGCCGGAATTGTTCTTTTTTTATCGCGGTAATCAATTTTTTTATTATGGGCCGCGGCGCCAGAGATCGCCAGGGCTATTTGTTCCATTAGTCGGATCGTAAGTAAACCCGCTGGTTACCAGTGGTTGAGTAGTATCAATGTTATCAGTCCATGCGACTTCTTCTCGAAGGATTGAGCCGGATTTAATCCCGCTATTCCCATCAACCTTATCCGGGCCATAGCTGGTGATAATCCAGCCTTTGGTTACTAAGACCGGTTTCCCTCCTTCACTAAGATATTTCCCATTATCGGTGCCGATAAGATTAACCTTTCCCGGGCCGCTGCCAAACCCATAATACCCTTTCCCTTTAAGCCTAAACGGATCGCGTGGTAATGCAGTTATATAGGCTATTGGAGTGGTTAAGATTTTCGGGATGATCCCACCGTCGGTAGCATAAGTGCCATCGTTTTTATAAGATCCCCGTTTTTGGGTTCTCGGTTCGTCTGGTAAAGGATATGTATTATGGTCAGCGAAATATGCTTCTAGTCCTAATTCGACCATACGAGATTCACCTATAGCTCGCGAAATCTGTGACCTCCTAATGCTACCAAAAAATCCGGGGCTTCCGATTAAAACGCATAATCCGAAAACAATTAACGAGGTTATCCCTAAAGCTAAACCATTAAATGCATCTGAATCTCCGGCTTTAGGCGCTTTTCCCTTTTTAATCGCCCGTAACTCCAATATGCTTAAAATTAATGGAATAAAAAAGAGCGGAATACAACATAAAACCAAACTGATTATCCCTGTAATTTTACTGAGTTTTGCACGGCGAGATGCTTTCTCTTGCGATTCTGAATCAACCTCTTCCGGGAAAGTAATTGGTTTAACTTTTTTCAAGCAATGTGGGCAAATGGCTACGGTTTCTGAAATTACTCTTTTACATTCTGGGCAGTTATAGAGCATATATGAAAAGCCAATATTCTAATAATAGATTAAATCAATCCTTTCGTCTGTTTATTCCGGCCCGAAACGGATGATATCTCCTTGACTATTCGCACCATTAGTCGGGTCATACGATTTTAAGATGATATAATTCTTCCCCCAGTATGGATATTGCAGATTATATTGAGTAACTTCAATATCCATTTTTCGGTTAGGACCTGGACTAGCGATAATCCAATATGATATCGTCGTATCTATCGATTGAATTTCGCCGGTATAATACTGGAATCGCTGTTTCCCATCGTCTGAAAAACTATCATTGGGAAGTTTGGTTACATAAGCTACCGGAGTACTCAAATTATGCGGGAGTACCGAGTTATGCTGGAAATCATATTCCGGTTGGGGATATGCATTATTATCGATATAATATGCTTCCAATGCCGTTGCGCAACTCCGCAATTCCGTTTGGGTATGGGATACTTTTGAGTGGTATCGCTCGGAAAAGATATCGGGGATCATAATCACCGCAAAAAAAAGAAGCATGATTAATGCGATTGCGGTAGCAATAATGCCTAAAATCAGACCGACTAAGGCAAACGTTTTACTTACTTGCGTTGATAACCCAGTTTTGATTTTTTTAAATTCTTTGATACTGAGAAAGATCGATATCGGTCCAAGGATAATCCCCAAAAATGGGCTAACCACCCCAACGATACCAATAACCATCGCCGCGATCGCCATTCCCGACGCTGTACCCGATTGCGGTATAACAGCTTGTATTGGCGGAGAATCAGATTGCGATAGTGCTATCCCGCATCGAGGGCAAAACGCACAATCGTCAGGAATATCATTATTACAATTAAAACATAGCATATTTTATTAGTCTGCGGTTCATTAAGTTTATTCCGGACCGGTGCGGATAATATCTCCTCGACTATTCGTCCCATTCGCCGGGTCATATGATTTCGACCGGATATAATTCTCACCCCATGCCGCATCTTGCGGATTATACCGGGTAACATCAATATCCAGTTTCTGGTCAGGACCGAGTCCGGCAATAATCCAGAATGGTTTGGTAGTATCCTGCGATTCAACAAACGTTTCCCCGGTATAATATCGGTATCGCTGTTTTCCATCTTCCGAGAAGGTATCGCAAGGAAGACTGGTTATGTAAGCGACTGGCGTAGTTAATCTCTGGGGGAGCACCGGATTATGTTGCGCATCGAAATCAGGTTGCGGGTAAGCATTAAAATCTATATAGTACGCTTCTAATGCCGTCGCGCAACTTCGCAGTTCCCCATGGGTGCGCGAAACCTGCGCCCGGTGTTTCGCCGCTAAGAAATTCGGGATCGCGATTGCTGCTAGAATCGGGATAATGACTACTATTATTACTGTGGTAACGATACCAAGCACCAATCCCACCAACGCATAGGTTTTGCTTGCTGGAGAAGACAATCCTTTTTTAATTCTATTTAATTCCAACCAACCGAGAATCAGCGCTATCGGACCTAAACATCCGCAAGCAATTATTCCAATGATACCCAGAATCATCGCGGTTATCGACCGGCTCGATGCTTTATCGGCGGTTTGCGGTATAGTAATTTGCGTACCGCATTTGGGACAAAACGGACTTCCATCAGGTATTTCACTTTTACAGGTTGGACAAAACATAATTTCTTTTCCTTTCTGATTTAAAGAGTATTATTACCCTATTTATTCAATTATGGTGTTATCGCTAAGGACCACGGCGCCAGATATCTCCCGGACTGGTAGTACCGTTCGTCGGGTCATAGGTAGCGGGAGCATTATTTGATTCCATCCAAATCGGGTCTTGTGGATTATATCGCGTTATATCGATATCAACTTTCTGGTCTGGACCTTGGCTAGTAAGAATCCAGTATGCATTCGTGGTATCTCCCGATGCTATATCTACCGGGAAATAAAGATATCGCTGTTTTCCATTCGATGCGAATGGGTCGAAGGGAATCCTGGTAATATATGCTATCGGGGTAGTTAAAATATTTGGGAGAATCGGCTGATGCTGATTATCAAACTCCGGTAGTGGATAAGCATTATTATCGATATAATACGCTTCCAGCGCGGTAGCACACATGAGTAATTCGCCATGCACACGCGATACTTTCGATCTAGTTTGCGCGGCAAAAAAATTCGGGATTGCGATTGCCGCTAGTATTAGCGGAATGATTATGAGCGAGAGAATAGTCGTGATAATGCCGAGAATCATACCGACCAACGCATAGGTTTTACTTGCCGGAGAAGATAAACCTAGTTTAATCTTATTCAATTCCATCCAGCCGATAATCAGCGCAAACGGACCACAACATCCACAAGCTGCTATTCCAACAATACCAAGAACCAGTGCGGTTAATGACCGGCTTGACGCTTTTTCAGGTAATTGCGGTGCCGTAATTTGTGCGCCACAGGAAAAACAAAACGTACTGCCATCAGGTATTTCTTGATTACAGGTTGGACAAATCATATCGATTTTCCCTACCCTTTCATAAAAAAATAAAATTTTAAAGTCATTTTACTATAGATTAACCTAATTCAATTTGTCAACTATTATTAAAATAATATATACTAACTAAGAATCAAATCCGAAATCCGAATCTCGAAATCCGAAACAAAACCATAGTAACAGCTGAATTTAATATTGCCTTAATTTATTTAAGTTTTTTATCATTTTAAATTCACATACAAGTCGGCTGTTATATTTTATTATGTCTAAAATAAAAGTGCTATCCGAAAAAGTCGCCAATCAAATTGCTGCCGGTGAAGTTATCGAGCGGCCGGCGTCGGTAGTTAAAGAGTTGGTCGAGAATGCAATTGATGCTGACGCTACCCAAATCACTATCGAAATTAAAGAAGCCGGCCAGAAATATCTCCGGATTATGGATAATGGTTTCGGCATGGTACCGGAAGATGCGGAACTTGCAGTAGAACGGTTTGCGACCAGTAAACTGGTTAACGCGGCAGATTTATTTGAGATTCATACCCTCGGATTCCGGGGGGAAGCGCTGCCGAGTATCGCTTCCGTTTCAAAATTCGAGATGATTACCCGGTCGGAAGAGCATATCGCCGGAACGAAAATTACTATTGAAGGCGGGATAAAAAAAGAGGTTCGGGAAATCGGAGCGCCGGTAGGGACCACCATCAAAGTCCAGGATTTATTCTATAACACTCCTGCCCGATTGAAATTCCTTAAATCTGATTCGACAGAATTAGCCCAAATCAGCGCAGTAGTCAGCCATCTCGCACTAGGGTATCCGCAAATATATTTTAAACTGATTATTGATGGGAAAGAGAGCCTGAACCTGCCACCAGTGACTGAGATTCGGGACCGGATCATCGCTATCCTCGGTAAAGAAACCGCTGCGGAATTAATTCCTTTACCATCGCGAAACATTATTGCCGGATATATCGCGAAACCGAGTTTGACCCGGAACAACTGGTCCGGGTTTATGAGTTTCGTTAATAACCGGTTCGTTACCAATCGCACTATCACCCGGGCGGTGTTTGAAGGATACCATACCTTATTGCCGGTACAGCGGTATCCGGTAGGCGTTATTTTTATTAATCTCGACCCGAAACTAATCGATGTGAATGTGCATCCGACCAAACGGGAAGTTCGGTTCGTTGAAGAAAGAGAAGTATTCGGCGCGGTACTCGAAACTATCCGGTTCGCATTACATCAAGCAACCCTAATACCGGAGATTAAAACGGAAATTCCAAGTTCCAATCCGCCTAAGGCGGACCAAATCCCAAATAAAATCCAAACACCAAGTTCTAAATCCCAAACAAAAGAACCGGAACCGGCAGTGCAGACCCAGTTTGAAGTTAAACCGATAGTTCCGGAAAAAGCTATTCCCGAAAGTAGGGGCGAAGCACTGCTTCGCCCGCAGATCGGGCGACTCAATGAGTCGCCCCTACCACAACCTCCTCAAGAATTACCATCCGAAATTCGCAATCATAAATCCGAAATCGACTCCTCCGGGTTTCCGGAGCTGGAGCCGTTAGCGCAATTGGATGAAACCTATATTCTCTGCAAATCGGGAGAAGATTTATTGATTATCGACCAGCATGCGGCGCATGAACGAATCCTTTACGACCGGGTATATCCGAAACTCCGGAACCAGGAACCGATCAGTCAGCTATTACTATTTCCTGAAACTTTCGAATTGGGGATTAAAGAATCGATTATGCTGCAGGAATATATGGCAGAAATTCACCGGTATGGATTCGAAATCGAGCATTTCGGGGGAGATACGTATACTATTCGAGCAGTACCGGAATTTATCAGCGAACTCGATTATCGGCAATTGATTATCGATATTCTCGATACCCTGGATACGATTGGGAAACGGCTGCCGACTGATGAAATGATTGAGCGAATGACCACGTTTTTAGTCTGCCGGTCAGCGGTTAAAGCCGGAGATATCCAGCAGGCTGAAGAATGGAAAAAACTCGTTTATGATTTGCAGCATACTACTTCGCCATATACCTGCCCTCATGGCCGACCGACGGTTATTCGTCTTTCTAAAGCCGAACTCGAAAAACGATTTAAACGCACCTAATCTCGCTACTTTTTATCCACAGATTAACACGAATTTATTAACCCGCTAAGTCCTAATTTTATATTAACCGGTATTTTATTTTTTCGCGCCGGCTTGTTTGAGGATTTCAACTATATCAAGATGCTTCTGTTCTTTTGCCAGCATTAATGCCGTCTCACCATCTTTGTTTTTTAAATCTACCTTGGCACCTTTATCAACCAAAAATTGGACTACTTCCGTATTTCCTTTCATGGCAGCAAGCATCAAGGGGGTCATCCGATATTCATTCTTTTGTTCATTGATTTCTGCTCCATGCTCTACTAATTCTTTTACGAGAGACGTGTACCCTAATCTTGCTGGGAGCATTAAAGGAGTTAATCCGGTATCAGTTCTTGCATTAACCTCTGCTCCTTTTGCAATCAAGGCTTTTGCAACCTCAGTTTGTCCTCTCATACCAGCAGCCATTAAAGCAGTATAACCGGTATTGGTTTTTGCATTGACGTTAGCACCGCGGGCTAATAACAGATTCACTACCTCAATCGTTTCTCCACCTGTAGTGATTTTGCTCATCGCCTGTTTTGCTGCATTAACATATTCTTGATCAAATTTATCACTATACGCTAACGCTGTTTTTACAGCTGCTGTATCTATACCCATAGCCGCAGTCATTAAAACGGTTAACCCACTATCATTATTTTTCTCTGGAAGGTTGGGACCTATCGTATTCGGACTCATTCCGGCATCCAGAAATAAAGTTACTACCTTAATATCATCGATGCCAGCATATGCTAAGAAATTAGGTTTATCATAGGCAATGCCCATCTTCTTCAATTCAGCGCGCGCTTCTTTCTGAGTCATACTAGATGCAGCGATTGCAAATACCAGCGTTAATATGATTACTCCTATACATACCAGTTTATCTCTCATGTTTTTCTCCTTTTTTATACGATTTGTAGTTGCCATTATTCTACACCTCTTTTTATCCCTTTGCAAGTTGATTTTTTGTAATTCAATATGAAGAACCATTGGTTGTAATCGCTATCAGCGATTTATAACCTCACAAAACAAACTTGACCTTACCAGAAACGATATATAACTTCTTATAAATCAATCCTAGGATCAAGTTGTATATCATGCAACTTGATGTAAAAGTTTTTGTAATCATTCGCTACATTCGCTTAATTCGCGGTTATTAAATAGACACTTTTCCTAAGTTGAATTATACGGAATTTCCGTAAAATTCAACTCAAATCCGGGGGTTTTACC
>JBHGBB010000084.1:0-14711 GCA_041946755.1 bacterium
AAAAAGAAAATATCCTGATTTATGGCGATTATGATGCCGATGGTCTGACTGGTACAGCGCTCCTCCATGAAGTCATCCGGAAATATACTGATCGAGTTTATTGGTATATTCCAAATAGAATCAATGAGGGATACGGATTAAATAAGGATGCGATGTATCAGGCGAAACAGGATAAAATTAACCTGATAGTTACCGTTGATTGCGGGATTACCGCTTGTGCCGAAGCTGAGCTTGCTAAAGAACTTGGCATCGATTTAGTTATCAGCGATCATCATGCTCTTAGCGATACTGGAAATTTACCAACCGTTCAAGCGATACTCCATTCCGGATTACCGGATGCAACATATCCATTCCGATATTTAGCCGGTGTCGGGGTGGCGTATAAACTCGCGCAAGCTATTTCCGCAACAATCGAAAAACATAAATCAGCTCAACTGGAATTACTTGAATATTTGGATTTTGTTGCGATAGGTACTATTTGCGATGTGGTTCCGCTGGTAGACGAGAATCGGATTCTTACCAAGTTCGGATTGCAAACACTATCGAAAACCACGCGTCCGGGTCTGCAAGCGTTAATGACGATAGCCGGTATTGGTAATAAAAAAATAGATAATTCCCAAGTAGCTTTTATGCTGGGACCTCGATTGAACGCTGCCGGACGGATGGGATATGCGGACATAGCGCTAAAATTGCTCCTAACCCAGAATGCAGATGAAGCAGAATTTCTAGCTAAAAAATTGGATGAATTTAATAAACAACGACAGCAAATTGAACTGGATATTTTATCAGCAGCGGAAGACCAGATTCAGACAAATTGTGACTTGGTGCAAAACCAGGCAATTGTTTTGGCAAATGAAACTTGGCATCAAGGGGTTTTAGGCGTGGTGGCCGGAAAATTAGCTGAAAAATATCATCGACCGGTGGTGTTATTTACCTCGAATCAAAATGAATGGTGTGGTTCGGCTCGTGGTATCGGAAGAAACAGTGCAGAATTCGATTTAATGCAAGTATTATCGCGGTGTCAGGAAATGTTACTTAGCTATGGGGGGCATTGGAAAGCAGCAGGGATTTCGCTCTCTCGAAATAGTTTTCCTGGATTCCAGAAGCAATTTTGTGATATCGCTACGGAGATGTTATCTGAAACAACAATTACCCCGTCGATATTTATTGATGCGGAGTTACCAATTCCTAAATTAACCGTTACCATGATTAAAGAAGACCTAACCCGGTTGGAACCTTATGGCGCCGATAATCCAGAACCAACATTTATGACGCAAAACCTTATATTGATCGACCAACCTCGGTTGATGAAAGAGAAACATCTAAAATTACGGTTCAATTCTCCAGAAAATATAAAAATTTCTGCTATGGGATATAATTGGGTAAATAAACATAATGAGTTTCCTACCTATGGGGAAACGTATGAAGTTGCATTTTTCCCGAAATTGAATTATTATCAAGGTATGGAATCGATAGAATTGCAAATTAAAGACTTAAAAAAAAAGTCCTAAATCCTTAAGTTATATATATAAGATTAAAATATTGGCTTTAAAATGAAAAATAATCTAAAGGTATTTAGTGTTATAATAAAGAGAGAGAGGAGATAAAGTATGACATTCAAAAAGCTTTTAGGCTGGTTGATTTTTCTGGGGATAATCGGTGGGGGAATTTGGTATTTTTATCAAGGGCCGGGGAGGCCGATTGTTGATCGGATTACCGGTCAATATAAACCGGTCGCACCGAGACCTCCGGAAACAGCGGTTGGTGCGTTTGGTATTGCGATGGATCAAGGAGTGGCTGGGATGACCGGCGAAACTCAGGTCGGGGCGTTGCAGCGGGTAAAAAGTAAACTGGCAGATGCGGATTTAGCTACGATTCGAAATGCGATTTATGGCGATTTTTATGTTCGGTTTAATCGATTACCCAACGATCTAGATGAATTGCGGAAAGCCGGCAGTTTATCATCCAATTCTCAATTGAAAGACCCATTTGGAACTCCATATCAATCGAAAGTTGCCAATGGCAAATTCTATCTACTCAGCGCTGGACCGGATAAGGTTTTCGGGACTGCTGATGATAGTGAACCGATGGAAATCAGCCGCCAGTAGATAGATTCAAACACCGATCCGAAATATTGGAGTATTGGTGTATCAAGAATAATCCTCTTTATCTATACTTTCATATACCCATTCTCCAATCAAGATTTACTTCTTCATTCATAATTCTACACTATGGTTAGGATATGGTCGAATTGGTTAGAACACCCGCGGATCTCGCCAATATTGGTTATAGTGATTCTATTAGGAATCACTATCGTGATGTTTAGCGATGTTTTGTTTACCGGTAAACCAATCGTATTATCTCAAGCGAATACCGATATCTCGCTTCATTTCTTCTTCTGGAAACAATTTGCCATAACCCAGCTTAAACAAGGAAATTATCCACTTTGGAATCCCTATATTTTTTCCGGTACCCATATTGGTTTATTTGAAACCGGCTGGTTATATCCGATCAATATCATTTATCTAGTATTATCTCTTCCTAAGGCAATCAACTGGGATTTGACGCTGCATATTTTTTTATCCGGATTATTTACTTATTTTTGGCTATTACATCGCAAGTTGCATCCATTATCGAGTTTAATCGGTGCTATGCTCGCGATGTTTTGCAGTAGCCGATATCTGCATATTTTTGCCGGACATCTCGATGTTGTTGCCGCGATGACCTGGACCCCGCTGATTTTCTTGGCAATTGATGGAGTTTTTACATACTACCGAGTACCCAATACATCAGAAATAAATTCCACAATCCACAATCCGTATTCCGCAATCAATAGTTGGGGTTGGTGTTTATTGGGTAATTTTGCAGTTGCGATGCAGGTTTTTTCCGGGCATGCGCAAACACTTTATTATACCGCTATCGCAGTCGGAATCTATCTCGGGTTAAATCTCATTAAAGCCCAGAATAAATTTAAAATAATGGGTCAAGTCGGTCTAATATATCTTGGGGGAATAATGCTTTCAGCAGTTCAACTCTTTACCGGAATACAAACCGCTGAAGAGAGTATTCGTAGCGGAGGAATGACGTATGAATTAGGTTCATTTTTTTCGTTTCATCCAGAGAATTTGATAACGTTGTTCGCACCGAAATTTTTTGGGAATGAAACTACTATCCCCTACTGGGGTAGATATTTTATGTGGGAAATGGTGCTTTATATCGGGATCGTCGGATTAGTGCTTGCAATCTATGGATTATTGTATGGCGAAAAAGCGAAGCGACGGTTTGCGGGAGTTATGATTCTTATTCTATTCTTGTTTGCACTCGGGAACAATACCTACTTCTATCAGTTTTTATATCATTGGTTGCCGGGATTAAATCGATTCCGCGGTCCTTCGAAATTCATATTTCAAACCTCGCAGTTTCTTATTCTCCTTACTGCGATAGGATTCGACCAACTTATTAAAGATTGTGGTTTTTTAATTTCGAATCCTAGTGTTTCTCGTTCGCATTTCACATCCCGAATCCGGAAATTAGGAATAGGAGTTCTAGTTACAGCAGTAATTTTAATTATAGCATCGATATTAGTCTATTGGGGGGCGACATCCGAAACTCCGAATTGGTGGAATAACTGGATTACTTCGATTGCACATACGCAGCAATCATATCTACCGACTGCTGCGTATCAAGATCATAAATTTATCGAATATATTGGGAATTATGCCGGGAATATGCTTATCATTGCAGCAGTGATATTGTGTGTTTTCGCTTTAATCGTGTTATTCATTAAACCTGCAGGATTAAAAATCATGCTTATCGGGCTTTTAACCATAGGTGAGATTGTCGTTTTCGCGTATAGTTCTCAGCCAACATTTGATCTTTCAACTCTTAAGTATTCCGGATTGGATAGCATCAAACCGCTTATAGCAACCGATAATCGGATATTAAATATCCCAAAATCAAATGCTGATATGGTTTCCGGTCTTTATGATATTTGGGGTAATCAACCGCTAATTTTGCGGAGATATGCAGAATATATTGCTTATACTCAGGGAGGAGCTCTTGACCGATTAAGTCCACAAATGAAGTTTACTAATTTCGGAGCGCTTTATCTGCTTCGTTGTCAATATATTTTATTAACGGCAGAGAAGCCGATTGAATATTTAGAATTGAAACCGGAAAAAATATTACCCAGAACTTTATTGATTCAAAAATATCGAATATTAAAGACTCGGGATGAAATTTTAGCCGCAATATCGCATCCGGAGTTTAATCCGAAAGAAGAAGCTATCGTAGAACAACAACCTTTATGGATGAATTCCAAATCCCAATATCCCAATTCCAATCTCCAGTCAACAACTTTTACTTCTATCAGAATAAAGGATATCTCAACCGATAAACTTGAACTGGAAGTGGAAATAACCAATCCGGCGATTTTAGTTATTACTGATTCGTATAGTAAAGGCTGGAAAGCAGTTGCGTTATCCGGGAGTAGTCAAGACGAATATCAGATTATGCCGGTAGATTATATTCTTCGTGGAATACCACTAAACACCGGGCATCATCGATTCCAGTTGGTTTATCTACCAATAGGATTTCTAGTTGGAAAATGGATTTCGATTGTTTCGGGAATTATCTATCTAATTCTGATTTTTTCATTAGGATATTGTATTTTTAAAGCATTTCATCCTAACCAACCTTACACATAAAATAATATTTAAACTGGAATGGGTAGGATTGAGTATATGAATATCGGAATGGTGACTGATTCGTTTCTACCGATTATCGGTGGTGCTGAAATCCATATCAATAAATTATCTAAATTTCTAGTACAAGCTGGACATAAGGTTGAAATATATACGCTAAATCCGGGTGATAATGCTGTTGAAGGAATCAGCGTTATCCGAAATCAGCGACCGGAAAACTATTTGAAATATCGAGTTTGGTATTTTATCCCATATCTTATAAAAAACATTGTTTTCCTCTATCGGTTTTCGAAAAATAAACAGATTCTTCATTGCCACTATACTTCATATCTAACCGCAGTTACAGTCTGTATCGGCAGGCTGTTTCGTATTCCGGTAGTGGTGACCCTTCATGGTGCTGGAACCTTGGATTCATCTACTCGGCGATCTCGCTTCGGTAATGGATATCGATATCTCTCATTTAAACTGGCGAAATATATTATTTCAACGAGTCAAGAAATGGCTGATATTGCTAGCCAATATGTTAACCGCAATAATATTGTTGTTATTCCTAATGGGGTAGATACTCAGGAATTTATCCCATCAGCCAAAGAAATGACTTCTGATAAATTAATAGTAACAACCACTCGGCGGTTGGTACCAAAAAACGGAGTACAGTATTTAATCGAAGCTATTCCTTTAATTATCCGGAAAATTGCAGCAGTCGAATTTGTTATTATCGGTACTGGAACTATTGAATCCTATCTCAAACAACGGGTGAAAGAATTAGGAATTGAGGCTTATGTTCGGTTTATCAGTAAAATTGATAACCAGGACATGAAAAAGTATTTGGCGACGGCGGATATAGTTGTTTTCCCTTCAAGTGCTGAATCAACCAGTATTTCTTGTTTAGAAGCGATGGCAATGGAAAAAGGAATTATTGCCAGTGCTGTTGGTGCCTACCCGGATATTTTGGGAAACAATGATCGTGGAATTTTAGTGCCATTATTTGATTCGCAAACTTCGACTTATGAAGCTCCATTAACTTTACCACCAGAAAAAACCAAACTGCTTGCAGAAACGGTTATAACCTTAGGATTAGATCAATCAAGACGAGAACAATTAGGGAAAGTTGCACGAGAGTACGTTTTGATGAATTATGACTGGCGGAATTTAACACAACGAATTATTGAAATATATCAGCGAATTGGCAAAACGTAAACTTTATTTCAAGGCATAGATGAGAATGATCGGTCCGGGTCGAATGCGCTGAAATAATCTATCGGTCGGAAAGGTTTCCAGTTGCGGCTCCGGGATGAGTTCGTTGCGATAAGGGATGAAAGAAATAGTTAGTTTCGTTTCTTGAGGTAACGATTGATAGAATTCGATTGCTTCCGGATTAAGTTCCGGTCGTACCCAATATCGCAAATAGGTATAGCTGGCGATAATCAGATAATCATACCCTTGTTCCCGATAATATGAGAGCGGATAAATTGCAGCTCCTTTCGTCGGTAATTGGGTTACCAGATATGGTTCCGATATTATTTCTCGCGGAAGCCAATTCTGGAGATATTCTCGGTTGGCAGTTAGGGGTGGTCCATACCCTTCCATAACGAAATTGGCTCCCGAAGGTATATTCTGTTCAATCCATTCTTTTGCTATAGTTCGAGTATCCTTTTGGGTTAATAAATAATCGGAATAAGTTGCATATACTAGAGGTTGCATAATGCAAATTATAGTTAGCATCGGAGTTAAAATGCGATAGCCTTTTATTTTTTCGATTAGATTTATTAGCAGAACCGAACTGGATATAGCGATAAAAGGCAAAACTGGTAACATGAAGCGGTCATAAACCAGTTTTGAATTCCCCATGAATAAATAAAATAATATCGGGAAAGTACATAGGATTATTGCGAACAATTTATATTTATAGAACGTGAATCCTATTCCGATTACTCCAATAATACAAATCAACCACCCGAGTTGCCAACTTAATGATTGAATATAGAATAGATATCCGTTAACAGACGGGTCAAGGCCGAAATGACCGGTTTTATCCATATACTGTAGATTTTTAATCCCAGCCCAGAATTTCGGGAAGTCGAGTAATGCATACGGACAGACGATTAAGAAACCTAACAACGAAAGAACTAAAAAACCGAAAAACCAAAAGACTTGGATTTTCAATTTATCGCCTAATTTCTTTCGTTGAAAAATCATTGCCAGAATTAACGGGACCAGAATCAATCCGGCGGTATATTTGAATCCGATAGCTACCCCAGCAACCCCTGCCGATAATAACAAAAATGGTTTCGATTTCTTTTCAGCAAACCAGAATTGCACGATGAAATAGAATGAGAGCATCAGAAGAAATACCATCGAGATATCTGGAACTGCAAAATGGGAATCCCGGATATGGCCGAAAGAACAAGCGAGAAATAATGCGGCGATTAATCCGACGGTGCGATTAAACGATTTCTTACCGATGGCATAGGTTAACCATACGGTGCCAACGCCGAAAATAAGGGTGGTTATTCTTCCCAGCAGATAAAATATAGTCGGATTCTGATAATAGAGTATGGCTAAATCTTTGGTTGAGTGAAATATTGATAGGAGTCGGCCGATAAGATAGAGGAATCCGTATTCAAAAAAGAGCAGGTATACATACCCGGTTGGATTATCGAAGTATCCGACATTCAGACCTACCGCACCAACTTTCAGTGCCAGGATAACATATTTAACTTCATCAGGATGATATTGATAGGGTAATCCAAACTGGAGTCCATAGAGCCGAAACAGGCTAGCAAGCAAGAGAATCAAAATCAGCCATTTATGTTCAGAGATAATTTTTCGGAGAGCCATTTTAGGATATGTTTTATTTACATTCCGCTATGAATTGCTCTATTTCTTGGAGTGTCGGCATCGATGGCTGTGCACCCATCTTGGTGATAGATAAAGCGCCAACATAATTGGCGAACCGCACTGCTTCCGACAACGGTTTGCCTAAGGCTAACGAATACGCCAACCCGCCATTAAACGCATCCCCGGCAGCAGTCGTATCCACTGCTTTCACTTTCGGTGCGGGAATCAGTTCGCTTTCTTCTTTAGTAACGATAAGCGCGCCGGAGGCACCGAGCGTGATAATCACCGTTCCTACTCCTTGTTCAATAAGTACTTTCCCGGCTTTTTCTGCCGTAGCAGTATCGGTTACCTTGATACCGGATAATAAACTTGCTTCAGTTTCATTTGGAGTAAGGTAAGTTATATCAGCTAATAGTTCCGGCGATAATTTCCGTGCCGGTGCGGGATTCAGAATTACCGGAACTCCATATGCCTGTGCGAC
This sequence comes from bacterium, assembly GCA_041946755.1. GTDB lineage: Bacteria > UBP4 > UBA4092 > JAOAEQ01 > JAOAEQ01 > JBHGBB01. Next base: position 8,026 of record JBHGBB010000084.1, read on the forward strand.
TGAAGCGGAATATTCAACGGTATCTATCGGGATTTCCAACTGCAATAATACTACTGAAGCCGATTCGATGAGCGCTTCTGCACGGCCTACATCTTCCGGCATCAATTTCCCATTAGACCCCGGGGCGACGACAATGACATTTTCCCCCTGTTCATCAACCAGAATCAGCGCTACCCCTGACGGAGTATCTTCATTGCACCGGATAAACTTGGTATTAATCTTATTTTCTTTAAAATTGGCTATAGATATATCGCCGAACATATCTTTTCCTAACCGAGCGATGAAAGTGGTTTCTGCACCAAGCCGGGCAGCGGCTACCGCTTGATTCGCTCCTTTCCCTCCGGGAACCATCATAAAATCGCTACCGAGAATGGTTTCTCCTTTACCCGGAATCCGCGGCGTTTTTACCACCATATCGGTATTTGAACTCCCGACTACAACTACTTTCGGCTGTGCCATAGTTTTTCCTTAATATTAATATAATGATTATGGTTAGGTTATGGTTTTCAAAATCAATTTCGGTCTTTGCGGTTTTCGATACCCGATAACAAACGCTTGCTGAATTAATCCGAGTGCAGTATTTAGCTGGTGCGAAAGACGCACCAGTCAAGCAAATGCAAGGATTATGAGTCACCACTTATTGTCGGAAACTCTTTTGCGGACAGACATTAATCGCAATACCTGAAATTTTCCATTCTTTTATCTTATCCAAACGATAAACCAGTTCCCATAGATGTATTGTCCCCAAAGAACGAATTATGCCATCTATACCAATAAGGTTTTATCTTATGGAAATTATAGGTTTTAATTAAAAAATTATCCGGATGATCGTCCGATATATAAACATACCCGCCCAAATCCATTGCGAAATTGGTTCTAAAAACAACAATTAAAGTACCTTTGTCATTTCTTCTTTTTGTAATTCCATATGCCGGAAAGCCCTTAGGAGCGGGATAATATTTATCGCTGTTTATCTCATCTTTTGATTCTAATTTAATTTTATTCTTCATTTGATCATATAACAAAAAATTCTTTTGAAATTGTCTATCTTTAACAAAAAGAAACAGTTCATAACTTATATAAACAGATAATATTAAACAAAGAATAGCTATAAGTAAAGGAGTAAAACATACCCATCGATATTTATTATTCTTAACTTTTTCTTTAATGAAACAAATTGATACGAAAACCAGACATACCGGGATTAATAAAATATAGCATCCCAATACATTTTCCCATAAAGGTACCATTAAACCATCCAGCCAAGTGTTCTCTTGAATAAAAGCCCATAATACAGAAAGCACAATATTTATAAATCCTAGTCCTAAAAAGGTATAATTAAATAGTTTATCCATTTCATTTCGTATTAATCTTATGAATAATATCTTTATTGCCCATAGTACCTAAATACTACAATCAATATTTATTTATTTAATTCATCGGTTCCAGAATTATAGCATTAACTTCTGGGTTAAGCTGTGAAATCTGTGGTTAAGGTTTATTTTATGGTTTTCAAAATCAATTTTGGGATTTGCGGTTTGCGATACCCGATAACAAACGCTTGCTGAATTAAACCGATAGCAGCTTGTAACTGCTGCGGTTTATTATATACAACCGTTGCTATCGGTTCGCTCTTTTTTATCGGAGCCCCGATTTTTTTATGGATGATGATCCCGACTGCCGGGTCGATCGATTCCCCAAGCACTTTTCTCCCGGCACCAAGGTTGACTGAAGCGATACCTAGGGTATAAGCATCCGCTTTTTGAATATATCCCGATTTCGGGGCCAGGATATCTTTCCGAAATTTCGTTTGCGGTAATCGTTTCGGGTTATCGACAATTCGGGAATTGCCTCCTTGATACTCCACCATTTCGATAAATTTCTTTAACCCTTCACCGGAATCAATCAACGAAATCAGTTTCTTTTTTCCGGCATCAAAGCTCGGTACTACTTTTCCTAATACCAGCATATGCGCACCTAAAGCCACCGTTATTTCAACCAAATCATCCGGTCCTTTTCCTTTTAGTAGGTCGATGCATTCCTGAATTTCAACCGAATTTCCAACTGCATTACCGAGCGGTTGGTTCATATCGGTTATCAATGCGACGGCAGACCGGTTCAGCTTTTTCGCGATTCCGATTAAGGTTTTGGCCAAGGTAATGGAATCATCCAGTTTTTGCATAAACGCCCCGGAGCCGGTTTTAACGTCATAAACGATACCATGTGCGCCTTCAGCCAGCTTTTTGCTCATGATACTCCCGGCAATCAAGGGGATACATTCTATCGTTGCAGTTACGTCTCTTAACGCATACATCTTTTTATCGGCAGGAACTATCTCTTTTGTCTGTCCCATCATGGCCACTTGAATATCTTTAAGCGCTTGAATGAATTCTTTGATAGTGAGATCGGTTCGAAAGCCGGGGATAGATTCGAGTTTATCTAGGGTCCCACCGGTATGTCCCAATCCGCGGCCGGAAATCATGGGGACTGGCACTCCGGCAGCAGCGACTAACGGCGCTAATGCGATACTAACCTTATCTCCTACTCCGCCAGTACTATGTTTATCAATACAGACGGCGCCGATCGAATTTAAATCGATGGTTTTACCGGAATGCAGCATAGTCTCGGTTAATATTGCGGTTTCGGTATCAGTCATCCCCTGGAAATAGGCAGCCATTAGAAATGCGCTCATCTGATAATCGGGAATATCACCTTTCGTATATCCGGTTATCAAGAACTTTATTTCCTCTTGAGATAACTCTAGTCCATTCCTTTTTTTGCGAATTAAATCGTAAGCTAACATAAAAAAACCATGTAAAATAAGGTTAAGGTAAAGTAGTGAGTTAGGTTGTTAGTCTGGAGTAGTTGGTCTATGACAAACTACGTTACCTTACTACTTAACTCACTCCCTAACCCTAACCTAATTTCTTAACCGATTCATTTAATATGTTCTCTTTTTTTACTAGAGTTCACTAATTAATGCAACTAGTAACTTTGATAGATTGTAGCTTGTTTTTCGGGTTATTTCTATTACTTCCTGATGATCGAGTTTAACTGGGCTGATTCCTGCAGTCATATTGGTAATACAGGAAATCCCCAATACTTTCATACCTAACTGGGTTGCAGCAATCGATTCCAGTACAGTCGACATCCCAATCATATCTCCACCCATCTTCTGGAACATTCTTACTTCAGCCGGAGTTTCATAGGTCGGGCCCAGCGCACCGATATATACTCCGGTAGCGATTGGTATTTTTTCTTTTTTAGCAAGTTTAATCGCTTGTTCAATTAATGTGGAATCATATATTTGGATTCGGTTTAACTCGGTTGAGTTACTAGTACTGGTTTCCCGAAACATGAAATTTATCTGATCTTTAATAACTACAAAACTCCCTACCGGGTTCTTGGGATTCAACCCGCCGGCAGCATTAGTTAGAATTAGGAGTTTAACCCCAAGTTTTGCTAGTACCTGAATCGGATATATTATCGTTTCTACCGGATGTCCTTCATAGAGATGGAACCGGCCTTGCATAATTGCTACCGATTGATGCTGGCATTCAGCGAGAATAAGGTTCCCTTGATGGCCAACCACCGTTGGTTTCGGGAAATGCGGGATCCGGCTGAATGGAATAATCGCCTTTTCCTTTTCGCAAACAGTATCAGCGACATTCCCTAACCCTGAACCCAAGATAATCCCGATTTTTGGTATTATCTTACTTTGCGTACGGATATAATTAACCGTATTTTGAATGGCTTCTGAGTTTATCATGTAAATTTAGAATTTAAAATGCTAATTGTGCAATTTTAAATGATTTATTCTTTTATATAGGGTTTTCCATCCGCTGCCGGGGCAACGGATCGGCCGACAACTCCGGCTAATGCAATCATGGTTAAGAGATACGGTATCATCTGAACGAATTGGGTCGGTATCGCATATCCGGCATTCTGCAATGCGATTTGGAACGATTCGGCGAATCCGAATAATAAACAGGCACCGGTTGCGCCGAGTGGAGTCCATTTCCCGAATATCATGGCGGCTAATGCGATATATCCTCTCCCGCTAGACATACCATCGGTAAATTGATGTTGGTCTAGTGCTAAATAAGCGCCACCTAATCCGCCGAGGATACCACTGATAAATACCCCGGCATACCGCATCCGGTCAACGCTGATTCCTAACGAATCGGCTGCTGCCGGATGTTCACCTACCGCTCGGAGTCTTAGACCGAACGGAGTAAAATATAATATCGTTTGGCTTAATCCGATAATTAAAATGGTTAGTAAAACAAAAGGGTTGGTTATCGGGAACTGTTCTAGTCCGGGAATTTCCCAGGTTGGAATCCCGGTGATTCTATCGGAATTACTCGAACTATGGAAAATGATTTTTAGCACGAATTTGGTGAATCCGATTGCCAGCAGGTTTAGAGCTACTCCGCTAACAATCTGGTCAGCTTTATATTTAACACAAACAATTGCATGGATGAACGCTAAGATTAATCCGCCGATTATCCCACCGATTAACCCTAACCAAGGGTTGCCGGTATAATAGACCATTAATACTGAACAGAAGGCACCGTTTAGCAGTATCCCTTCCAATGCGATATTGACCACACCAGACCGTTCACTAAACGTTCCACCCAGCGCCGCGAGAATATACGGTACCGAAATCCGCATGGTTTGGCCGAGCATGGCTAAGGTTAATAAATCCATAATCTTTGCCACAGAGGCTCAGAGTCACAGAGAAAAATAATTCATAAATATAAAAGTTAAATGCTAAATTTAATATGAAATACTCTGTGTCTCAGTGGCTATTTATTTTTTCTTTCTAAAGCTGAACGGTGCTGCAAGTAACTCCGATATGTTAAATAATTGCTGTTTCCCTTTATGATTGACTAATAGTATTTCCGTTTCTTTCCCAAATTCATAGATTACCTGCCGGCAAGCGCCGCAAGGCGGGGTGAGCTCATTGGAATCAGCGACGATCGCGATAGCTTGAATCTTCTTTTCCCCTTGAGCTACCGCCTGAGCGATAGCGTTTCGTTCTGCGCAGATGGTTAGACCGAACGAGGCATTTTCGACATTACTCCCGATATATATCTTCCCGGAGCCGGCTAATACTGCGGCACCAACTTTGAATTTCGAATAGGGTGCATAAGCGTTCTTTCTGACTTTTTTCGCTGCTTCAATAAGCTTTTTCCAATCCATAGAATAACCCCTTTCTTCGGAAAATACTATGGTTTGCGGTTTAAACTGATATTATATTATTCTACTCTTACTTACATTTTCTGTCTACCAAATTGTGTTTTTCAGTATGTAAATAAAAATTTAGGTTAATAATATTTTTTGTATTTAATTAGATTCACTTGATCTAAGTTAAGTTATTCTATTGAGGTATTATGGTTGCTAACGATAGAAGGTTATGAATAATTTAAATAATTTAGGTGTTATATTTAGGGTTATTAATGTACAATTGAAGTAATCAATAATATATGGGGACGAAAATGAAATCAAGATTTCTGAAAAATAGCATAATCGTTTGTTTTAGTATAATAAATTTGTTCATAATGCTCATTGGTATTGGTTATAGTGAAGAACAGCAACCGGTATGTAATGCTCCGGATCATATGGTTTTTGATATCGGTGGGAATATTGAATCAGGAGAATTCTTGCAAGGTACTCCGATGTGGTTAAGTGTTATGATATCAAATGGTCGTGCGCAAGGGATAAGAGATAACATAGTATACACAATTAAAGTAACCGCAACAAAACCGATTGATGATGTGGAACAATTACGCAAAAACACTGAAAAAGATTTGATTCGGTCAAAAAGAGTCTCTCCAGCAAAAATCGGTTTACCTAAGCAACCGTGGTATACCATGGTTCATTTTCCTATGATTGATAGAGCTGGCAGAGATGTATTTCAGGTCTTTGATCTTCGAAAAGGGTTTCGGTTTAATAGCCAAGGTATGTTATCCGAGTCTACAACTTATGAAAGTAAGGAAGAGATTATTTTTGAACCGAAACGTGCATGTTGGGTTATTCCACCGGAAATTTGTGAACAAAGGTTACCAGCGGGAGAATATACCATCCAAGCGATTTTTGATACCAATAACCTAGCCGATCAGGATACCGGAATCTGGCGAGGGAGGCTGGCCTCTGCACCCACTAAAATAATTGTTCGGGAGCCGATAACTGCACATGATACCGCGATGTTTTATAGAAATATTGTTGAATATTATACTGAAGTTAATCATGATTATAAGAAAGCTGAAGAATTGCTGGAAAAAGCGATTGCCATAGATTCAACTTATGAACCGGCTTATTCGCATTTAGCATATTGCCAAGAACGACAGGGAAAACTAGCTGCGGCTCTTGTAACCTACGAAAAAGCATTAAAGATGTGGTATGAGCAAAATCCGAATTTCCCGGAACTTCCTGAAGTGCTTATCTATGCAATCGACCGGATTAAACATAGATTGGCGCAAGATACTACGAAAGCAAATTAAATTATGATATAAACACTTTTTTTATGAATAAGAAATTATTTAACCAAATATCTAGGTTAATATATGTTATTTCAATTATGTATATTAGCCTAGGTTCTCTACAGTCCCTAGCTTTTTCCCAGGATTTGCTTCTTTATCTAACAAATTATCGGGATGAAAAAGAATATTCAAAAGAAGAAA
>JBHGBB010000085.1:0-14606 GCA_041946755.1 bacterium
TCATTGCAGCGGTTAACGCCAGCATGGTTAGATATTCCGCATGCCGGTCTCGTTGAATAATTTGGGTCGCTACTTCTGCTGGTTTCAACCTCAACTCTTTACAAACATATTCTTCAATAAAGGTTGGTAGATGCGCATAGGTACCTACCGCACCGGAGATTTTACCGTAACTGATAATCTCTTTCGCCTGTTCCATCCGCGCGATATTCCGTTTCGTTTCCATCAGCCATAAGGCAAATTTTAAACCCAAGGTTATCGGTTCGGCATGGACTCCATGGGTTCTCCCGATCATAATCGTATCTTTATATTCTTTAGCTTTCTTAATCAGGACGTTTTCTAATTTATGGAGTTCGATAAGTATCAGGTCAGCTGCCTGTCGCATCCTGACTGCTAATGAGGTATCCAGCAAATCCGAAGAGGTCATCCCAAGATGGATAAATCGACCGGAAGGCCCGACATTTTCCGCTACTGCACTGACAAAAGCTATCACATCATGTTTAACCTTCAATTCAATTTCATTTATCCGGTTGATATCGAACTTGGATTTCTTGATAATATTCTGTAAATCCGGTTTGGGAATTTCCCCTAATTTCGCCCAGGCTTTACAGACCAATATTTCGATCTCTAAATAACTCTGGAACTTATTCTGGTCGCTCCATAATTCCTGCATTGGAGGTAAGGTATATCGTTCAATCATATTAAAAAGAATGATTACAGCGATTAAAAAATCGATTACAGAGATTAGATCGCCATAATCGCAGTTTATAAATCGCAGTAATTAGTTTATTTTAATGCAATTATACCATAAAAGCTTGAGCTTAATAACTTTACAAAAATTGCATGATCGTTGCTATAGCAAGAATAATCGTTAATACAATCATAACGATGGTAGTTATCCAAGAAATAAGATTGAATATCTTCCCATTAACATATTTACCCATTAAACCCTGATTATTAATCAAGAGCAGCATATAGATTAAAATGAACGGTAGCAATACCCCATTAACCACCTGAGATAAAACCATGATTAATATTAACGGTACGTTTGGAATCAGGATAATTCCCGCACCTAAAATGATTAACGCGGTATATAAGCCAAAGAATTTCGGCGCTTCCCGGAACCGTTTGTTCACTCCGGACTCCCAACCCATCCCTTCACAAATCGAATATGCGGTTGATAAGGGTAATACCGATGCGGCAAATACCGAAGCGTTTAGTAATCCGAACGCAAATAGCCAGGAACAATATTTACCGGCTAACGGCGCTAACGCTACTGCGGCATCTTTAGCTGTTTCGATATTAATCCCATGCACGAATAAAGTCGCTGCACAGGAGATAACGATAAATCCGGCAACTATTCCGGCGCTAATACAGCCACCGATAACATCCCATTTGGTATAGTTATATCGTTCGACTTTAATTCCTTTCTCGACCACCGAGGCTTGGATATAGAACTGCATCCAGGGCGCGATCGTGGTACCTACTACGCCAATCAGCATATATAAATATTTCGAATCGAGGTGAAATGAAGGGGTAACTGACTGCATCAGCACATGTCCCCAAGGCGGCCGGGCCATAATCCCGGAAATAATATACGCTACATAAAAAATACATGCCGTTAAAAAAACTCGTTCTACCGTTGAATAGGTTCCCTTAACAATCAACCACCAAACAAAAATCGCTACGATCGGGACTGAAATATATTTACTGACCCCGAATATTTCCAGACTGGCAGCAACTCCGGCAAATTCCGCTACAATATTCCCGAAATTAGTGATTAAGAGCGCAAACATTACCCAGAAGGTGGTTTTTAATCCGAAGTTTTCTCGAATCAAATCTGCTAATCCTTTACCGGTAACTACACCCATTCGGGTCGACATCTCTTGCACTACTACCAATGCAATGATTACCGGAATAATAATCCACATCAGCGAATACCCGAAATGCGCGCCGCATACCGAATAGGTGGCTATACCACCGGCATCGTTATCGACATTAGCCGTGATAATTCCCGGTCCTACCAACATCAGGAAAATTAATAATCGCTGTCGCTGCCGTTTTAAAGATTGCATATATAATCAATTAAGAGTTAAGAGTTAAAAATTAAGAATTAAATACTTTTTCCCTTAACATTTTGTTCGACATTCAATACAGATTCGTAAGTTATTTCTTTTCATTATGCTTTGAAGTTATGAGAATTGAAGATATAATTTTAATTAATTGATCGGTTTCATCTACCAAATCAGTTAACCGAGTTATAGGGATAATTTTCGCTTCTTTAATGATTCTTAGCCAATATGCTGTTTCCCGGGCTTCTTTATATGCTACCGACATTTTCGCAATAAAATCCGCTTTACTCTGCCCCCTTGCGCTTCATGAATATTCGCACCAATAGATGTACCGGGCCGCACTACCTGTTTCCCCAAAATCCTACCTACACTGTCTTTCTCCAATACTCGATATAGCTTGATGATTCGCAGCGAATACGCTACAGTTCTCTCAACAATACCTGATTTATTATTTTCATTTCCCATTATAGTAGATTATGTTCTTTTGCTTTTTGTTTTTAAACTCTTAACTCTTAATTCTTAATTGAAAATTAAGTTAATTTTCTGATAATTTTTGACTTCCAGGCACTGGTAACCACATGATCCAGCACATCATCTACGGTAATAACTCCTTGTATCCGATTCTGGTCATCGACTACCGGTACTGCTAACAGATTATACTTTTCATTTAAATCGGCTATTTTCTCCGCATGGTCTTCTAATTTAACGGCAATCGGATTTGAGATCATAATTTGGCTAATCGGAGTTTGCGGATCGGCTACTACCAGATGCCGCAAGGTTAATACGCCAATGAGTTTTTTATCATTATCGACTACATAGAGATAATATATCGAGGTTGCTGAGGGTACGTTCTTTCGTAAATACTGTAATACTTGATCTACGGTCATATCCTGATTTAAGGTGGTAACCTGCGTAGTCATCATCCCACCCGCACTATCCGGTTCATATTCCAATAGCTGGCTGAGTTCTTGCGCATCCTGTTTATCCATTTTATTTAATATTTCCCGGCTCTGCTCTTCCGATAAGGTATTCAACAAATCCGCGGCCTCATCCGGTGGCATCGATTCCACAATATCCAGCGCTTTCTCTTTATCAACCGATTCCAATAACGCTGGCTGAAGACTGGGATCGATTTCTGCTAACGCATCCGAAGCAGTCTCCGCATCTAAGGTACTGAACAACGCTGCCCGCTCCCGATAGTCCAAATCTTCTAAAATCTCAGCTAAATCTGCCGGATGCAGTTTCGCTAGTTGCTTCTGGTCGACATTCAACTGCAACCGATGCGGTCGAATCGCTTCATCGCCGCCTTTCGGCGCTGAAAGGGTGAGGAGTTGAACCACCTTCCAAGTAATAAAATGGTCTTGTTTAAGATATTTCGATTTCGGATTTAGTACACGAACCAAGGCATCAATCCAAGATTCCCAGCCCATGCGGCGAACGATGCCCCGCATCCCGATATCAGCATGCGCTAACCTTAACTGACCTTCTGCAGATAAAAGATGCAAGTCATTTACCCGAACCACTTTTCCCCCATGGGTATCGATGATCTGTTGGTCGAGAACCTCTTTCCGTAAAAAGATTTCATTTTCCGCTTTCCGATGCGAAAAGATTAACAACTGCTTCTGGGTGATATGGAATTCATTCGCTGCGGTCATTTCGATATTTTCCCAAGGACAGATGAATAAAGCTGGCGCTATCCATCCCGCTGAGAAGATCATTGCGGTTATCGGTGGATATTTCTCCCCGGACCGAGCCACAAAATCATATACCCGGCCGACGATTTTTCCGTCCGGATTATAGACCGGTTTCCCTTGTAGTTGCGAGAAGAAAAGAAATCGGAATAACTCTTTTTCTTTCTGATTGGTCATAATCGATGACGATATATTGAATCTATTAACAATCGTAAAAGTAGCTACTGTATTTCTGTTTCCAATTTATTCAGATGCGATTGCTCTTGCTGGGCTAAATATATAAATACCTGTTTCGCACTATGGATTTTCGTTCTCTGCGCCAAGAGTTGGTAAAATGTCGCAGAGGCTTTCTCTTTCATTCGTGCAAGTTCGATAATTTCCTTTTCCGATTCAGAGCTGGTTATTTTCCGATGTAATAGTTCAAAATCAATCGCTAAGTCCGGCGGTTTGACTGGCATATCGCCTTCTATTATTTGATGTAAATCATTGGAAAGAAACTGTTCTAGTTGCTGTTTATGCCGCTGCTCTTCTTCGGCAAATGAAAGTAATAGCGTTCTGCTCGATTCTTTTTTCACCTGTTCTGCTGCCCGTTGATAAAAAGATACCGATTCCTGTTCAAAGGTAATCGCCTGTTTTATCAAGGTATGAACAATAAATTGTTGAATTGGATGTTTATCCATATAAATCAGTTAAGAGATAGAGTTAAGAGGTTTGAGGATTCCTCTATCTCTATTCTCGAATCTCTATGCTGTTTCTATTTCCCTACGAGCATCATGATCCCGAACCCGATAAACGCAAATCCTGCAAGATATTTGATAATATGCAATGGAATTATCCGAGTTATCATATCGCCGAAAAAGACACCAATAAAGGTGGTCAATAAGAGTGCACTTCCGCATCCTAAAAAGATGACCAACGGCGATTTCGACTCCGCTGCCAAAGTGAATGTGGCTAATTGCGTCTTGTCTCCCAATTCGGCAATAAATATCATAATGAACGAACTTATGAGTAGCTTCCAATTCATAGATTCTCCTTGAGAATATTATAGATCAATGGTTAGATAAAGATTATCCCACAAAACGGTTATGTTTCCAAAGCATTAAATACTAATTCGATTACTTTGGGTATTGCCGCATTAACTTCCGGAGTACAGGTTTCGGAAAGGGTTTCGGTATCCTGGACTTGGATCGCGAAAATGGTTATTTCAGAAGGCATCGGCATGCAAAGTTGTTTCCCTAATTCCAGCGCGGTTGGGAAATCGATATCATGAAATGAGAATAATCGGGGAGTAGTTTTGAAACTATCGGGAGTCAGTCGGTATATTTCGCCAACCTTCCCTTGATTGGTTTTAATGGCATCAATCAGTATCACCCGGTCATATCCGACCAGTAGATCGAGCAGATTAAATCCTGCCAGCATTGCGGTTTTAACTTCTATTTCCTGGTTAGGGATATTGCTACTCTTTAATCGCTCTTCAACACCATTGGCAATATATATCCCTACTCCATCGTCACAAAGGATATCGTTACCTAAACCAAGAACCAGAGTTTTCATAGTAGCAATAAATCATCCTACTAAATACTATACAATAAAAAAAGCAAGTTATCTATTCAATAACTTGCTTTTATGATTTCATAGCATTGCTTATGCTAACTACACATTACGACTTACCGTCTTTAGCAGATTCCGGTCTTTATCGTAGATGTCGATTGCGAGCGGCATCTCCCCGGGTAAGGTATGCGTTGCGCAACTAAAACAAGGATCATACGCCCGGAATGCCATCTCGACCATATTCAATAACCCTTCACTCACCACATTGCCTGCAGTAATCAGTTTTTCAGCCGCTTGTTTTATCGAAAGCGATATTGCGGCATGATTATTCGTTGTTCCGACTAATAGATTCACTTTGGTAACGATACCATTGGCATCGGTCGCATAATGATGATATAAGGTACCGCGTTGCGCTTCAACTACTCCTACACCTTCAGTTGGAGTTGCAGTCGGTACGGTTCGCACTTTCGGATCGGTTATTTCCGGGTCATTAATCAGTTCCATCAATCGTTCGGCAGCATAGACCAATTCGATTAATCGCGCCCAATGCATCGCTAACACTGCATGTACCGGTTTCCCGCCAAGGGTGCTGAAATATTTCTCATATTCAGCCTGCGCAATCGGAGTCGCCATACCATCAGCAGCGTTTAAGCGTGAGAGCGGTACCGCGCGATAGATACCGTTATCTTTCCCGTACACCAATCCCTTCCATCCGATTTTCTTCAGGTAAGGGAATTTCAAATAGGTATACGGCTCGACATGTTCGGCGATATACTCCAGATATTCGGCCGCCTTAAACTTATGGAATTCTTTCCCTTCATGGTCGACTACCCGAATATCACCTTCATAGAAGTTAACTTTATTGTTTTTATCTACCAACCCCATATAGTAGGTGGGAGATTTATAAGCGTCACCAAGAATCAAATCGACATAAACTTTATTTTTCAATACTACATCATCAAACAATTTCAAAGAGAATTTGGTAAATTCCAGAATCGATTTACCCATCTCGGCGATTTTATCCCGGTCTTCTTTAGTAATCCCTTTACTAACTCCACCGGGCAGCGACCAAACCAAATGGGTTGACCGACCGGTAATCATCTGGGAAATATCCTGTGCATATGCCCGATGTTTAATTACCGAACCACCGACTTCTAACCCTACTTTTTCGACTACTCCTAAGATATTCCGTTTTGCCGGGTCGGCATCAGGACCTAAAACGAAATCCGGACCGCCTAACGCATAGAAATGAGCGATATGACTATGAACAAAATGGGCACTATAATATAATTCCCGGAGCTTTTTCGCAACTGACGGGATATCGACATGATATACTGCATCCACCGCTTTCCCGGAAGCCATATGATGCGCTCCGGGGCAAACTCCACAAATTCGGGTAACGATTCGCGGTAATTCTTCAACGGGCCGGCCTACGCAGAACCGTTCAAACCCGCGAAGTTCAGGAACTTGGAAATAGCAGTTTTCGACACTCCCCTGGTCATTCAAAAAGATTTCGATTTTACCATGACCTTCCAACCTAGTAATCGGGTCTATTGATATACGTTTCATAGTATAAAAAGTCCTTTACCTCTAACACAGGACCATAAATTATTTCTTGTTCTCTTCTTCCGGTTTCGACCGTTTTAATAAGGATTGCGCTAAACTGAACCGATAGAAAACGCCGACCGGATCTTCAATCTGTTCAATAATTTTATCGATTTCAGCCGGATCTTTCGAATCGATTATCGAGGCTAACGCGCTCATCATCCGCGCACCCTGATCGGTAGCACCCGGTGCCGGGCCATAACATCCGCGGCATGGCATCATCGATTCAATACATCGTAAACCGCAACCACCCCGAGTCGCTGAACCCATACAGATGATTCCCTGTTCCAGGAAACATTTTTCCGTATCAGCAATAACCGTATGCGGCCGGGAGATTTTAGTAATTTTCCGGTCTTCTTTCTTCCGTTCACATTCGTCGCATAAGGTTTTATTCGAGGCGCCGATAACCGAACCTTTCGGAGGCAGTTTCCCTTCAACTACCGCTTGCCAGACATTAGCTATCTGATGCACTGCCGGCGGACAACCCGGAACATAATAATCCACATCGACCACCTGGGCTAAAGTACTTACCGTATTATAAAACACCGGAATCTCTAGTTCACCTTCCGGTACTTTATATTTCGGTACAGGTACCGTCTTTTCCGGATTAACCGTAGATGCGGTCTGCTGATATACCACATCCAATATCTCTTGCGCAGTCGATAGATTCGCCAATCCCGGAATCCCGCCCAAATGCGAACAGGAACCGAACGCTACCATAACTTTCGATTTCTGACGGAGCAATTTCGCCATTTCTTCATTCTCTGAGTTCCGAATACAGCCGTTGAATAAGCAGACATCGATCTCTTTATCGGCCATCGCCCGGATATGATGATATTTAAAATCTACCGCTATCGGCCAGAGAACGATATCGGCTGCCGCCGCGATATCGAGTATCTTTTCGTTGGTATCCAGTACGGCTACTTCACAACCGCCGCAACTTCCTGCCCAATATAATGCTAATTTAAGTTTGCTCATAAATCAAATAGGGTTAAATAACTATTCAGCTGCTTGATGTTCTTTTTTAACTTCGAGGTTTTTCAGCCGTTGATTCCAATTTAATGGCCCGAGTTTACGTACCGTTTCGGTCATTTCATTCACGACTTGCGCATACCGGTCTCCTTCAGATGCGGAAACCCAATCCAGCCGCAGCCGGCCATCTTCCAAGCCGAACTGTTTCAGTACTTTCTTGAGTAGCGGATATCGCCGCATGGTTTTATAGTTCCCTTCGGCATAATGGCAATCTCCGGGATGGCAGCCGAGGATGATGACTCCATCCGCTCCTTCCCGAAACGCTTTGAGCACAAACGACGGTTCCATCCGGCCACTACACATAACCCGGATTACCCGGACGTTCGGTGCGTATTTTTTTCGGGAGGTACCAGCTAAATCCGCGCCGGTATAGGAACACCAGTTACACAAGAATCCTACGATTTTCGGTTCAAACTCAGCCATAAATCAATTGCAGATTTTTGATTACTGATTGCTGATTTTTAGTTGTATATTCCGCAATCCGAAATCATCAATCTAAAATCTATATCAAGACTCCTTCAATTTCAGCCATTATCTGTTTATTACTAAAATGTTTTGCGCTAATCGCACCGCTCGGACATGCTGCCGTACAAGTCCCGCAACCTTTACACAACGCTTCATTTATTTCCGCTACCTTTTTGGTATCATTAAACACGATTGCGGTATACGGGCACATGCCGATACAGATTTTACAGCCGCTGCATAAATCGCTATCGATAACCGAAACGGCTGATTCGACTTCCGCTTTCCCTTTCATAATCATCGAGAGAACGGACGATGCTGCCGCCTGACCCTGCGCCACGGTATCCGGAATATCTTTCGGTCCCTGACAGGCACCGGCAACGAAAACACCATCGGTATTAGTAGCTACCGGAGCAAGTTTCGGATGCTTTTCAATAAAGAATCTATCTTTCCCCTGACTAATCGAGAATAAATGGGCGACTTCTTTAGCGTCTTTTGCCGCTTCCAACGCGGTACAGAGCACCACCATATCTACCGGTATCCGGCGAACGATGCCTAATAAAGTATCTTCTACCCGGACTACCAGTTTTCTTTGTTCGCTCTGATTAATAGCAAAATCGGTTACTTCCGCACCTTTACCGCGGATAAACCGGACATCTTCTTCTAATAGCCGGTGATAGAACTCTTCATATCCTTTTCCAAAGCAGCGGAGGTCTAAATATAAATCGTATACTTCGGCATTGGTTTTTTCTTTAACCAGATGCGCGAATTTCAAGGCATACATACAGCATACGCGAGAACAATATTCATGATAATTTTTATCCCGGCTCCCGATACAATGGAGTAACGCGATACTTTTCGGCGCTTGGCCATTGGTCATCAACACTTTCCCGCCGGTAGGGCCGGACGCGCAGTTGAGTCGCTCGAATTCTAATGAAGTGAGAACATTATCATATCTACCATACCCATACTGGGTCATGACACTCGGGTCAAACGGTTTGAAGCCGGTAGTAACAATGGCCGTACCCACTTCGATTTCAACCGTTTTATCTTTCATGCTATGGTCAATCGCGCGGGATTCGCATACTTTCGCGCAGATTTTACATTTCCCGGTCTTGAAATGGATACAAGTTTCTTTATCAATCACCGGAACGTTCGGTACCGACTGCAAGGTCGGCACATAAATCGGGGTAGTAGGTCCCAGATTCAGTTCGGAATGAACGATTTGCCGGTTCTTATAATCTTCTACCTTAATATATCCAGTCGGACAGACAAACGCGCAGGCACCGCAAGCGATACAGGCATCGGAATCTTTATTAAACGGGACGGTGACTTCGCGATTCACTCCGGCATTGGCAAAGGTTAACGCATGCGCGCCAACGACTTCTGCACACATCCGAACGCAGAGTCCGCAAAGGATACATCCATTGTTCTCTTTCCCAAACCGGGATTCAGTTACTCCATGCTGTTTTGCGATATCCTGGATAATCGGGACATTCGCATTCTGCGCGAGAAGAAATTCCAGGTTCAGTTTCCGGGCGCGCAATACTCGCGGGGTATTGGTTAAAATTTCGATTCCTTCACTTGCCGGATAATTGCAGGTAGTAACCAATCGGCTGCGATTCCCGCGCCGGAGTTCAGCGACACAAACCCGGCATGCACCATACGGTTCCATATGTTCATAGGTACAGAGCGCCGGGATATTAATTCCGAGTTTTGCCGCGACTTGAATAATCGGGGTACCTTTTTCCGCTTTAACCTGATGCCCGTCGATAGTAAAGCTAACCATGTTTTGTGGACTCATACTAACTTACCAATTTCGCGTTTAGGTTCGGTAGTTTCGCTCCCGAACCGGATTTAAGATTGCATTTTTTATTATTGATATGATTTAGATATTCATCATTAAAATAAGCCAGACTGCTTAATATCGGATTCGAAGCGGTAGTCCCTACCCCACATAACGAGGTATCTACCATCACGGCACAAATCTCTTTTAATAAATCCAAATCCTGGGGTTTCCCTTTACCATTGCTAATATCAGTTAATATCCGAACGAGGTTCCGAATCCCTTCCCGGCAGGGGGTACATTTCCCGCACGCTTGGTCTTTCAAGAAATCGAGATTCGATTTGACTAAGTCTAGGATACATATATTTTCCGGAATAACATAGATACTTCCGGCACCGATGGTACTTCCGGCAGCGACTAATAACTCGAAATCTACCGGTATTTTCGCCGCTGATTTCGCGCTGCCATTATTCAACGGTAGAATGCCGCCTGCAGGACCGCCGAAATGAACTCCTTTAATCTTATCGGAAGCAGATGCACCTTCCCCGATTTCGGTGATAATCTCATTGATGGTAATTCCAAACGGAACTTCAATGATTCCGAAATTCTTAATAGCTCCGGATATGGTGAATAGTTTAGTTCCTTTACTTTTATCTTTACCGATCCCGGAAAACCAGGAACCGCCTTTACCGATAATCAGCGGGACATTCGCCAAGGTTTCCGGATTATTGATTACGGTCGGTTTGTTATACAGCCCTTGTTCCAGGACATTAATATATTTCGCTTTCGGTTCCGGGACTTGGCCTTCAATCGCAGCAAGTAACGCGGTCGATTCGCCGGCCATATACGCTCCGGCACCGCGAACGAGTTTTAGTTTACATGAGAATCCGGAACCACAGATATTTTCTCCGATGAACCCAAACTGTTCTGCTTGTTTAATCGCAGTCTGGACTCTATCGATAGCAACTGAATATGTGTTATTGATATATAAATACGCTTCTTTCGCACCAACAGTATAAGCACCGATAAGGAGGCCTTCAATCACCGCATGCGGGTCGCTTTCCAACAGCATCCGGTCTTTAAACGCGCTGGGGTCGCCTTCATTCCCATTACCAATAATATATTTCGTCGGCCCTTCAGCTTTTTTCGCCGCATCCCATTTCAATGCAGTTGGGAATCCTTCTCCGCTGCGACCGCGTAGCCCGACGGTTTTCAGTTCAGCGATAATCGTATCAGCCCCGGTTTTCTGGGATAATACTTTAAATAAGGAGAAATATCCGCCCCGGGCGATATAATCTTCGATTCGTTCCGGATTGATGAGTCCACAGTTACGGGTAACAAGTCGTTTTTGCTTTTTATAGAATGGAATTTCAAATAAAGCTGGGATGCCCTCATATTCATTGGCGATCGGTGTCTCACCAAATTGATGTTTATGCGGATTTAGCAAGGTTTCGTCTTTATCATATTTACCGATTGCATACTGTTTACTTACTTTACCATCTTTAAGTGCGGTAACGATCTCTTCCGCTATTTTAACATCTACTTTGCCATAGAATACCTGCGGCTGACGCGGTTTCTGCACTGAAACAATCGGTTCCTGCTGGCAATATCCGATACAGCCGGTCGATTCGACGATTGCTTCCAGATGCAGGTGGTCGATTTTCTCTTGAATCTTTTTCAAAACCAAATCCGCGCCGGATGCATTACCGCAAGATGAAGTCCCAACGGTGATTTTTATCTTGTCCGGATAAAGCTGTTGATCCGCTTTTTGATGGATTTGGTTTAAATCTTCAATAGTAGTTATATTCGGCATATAATTAAATTTGCCAATTTCTGGTATTCAAATTCTGGGTTAAAACCCAGCGCTTTTTATCATCCTTAACCCCCGAGTTAAAACTCGGAGCTATTCATCTAATTATTCGTTTTTATTTTTTAGTTGAATAGCCCCTATCTTTAGATAGGGGAAACTTATCAATACTAGAATGGGCTTTAGCCCAGTTACAATATCTGGAATTCTTTATAAAATGTTGCTACTCCATACACCTGCGATAGCGGAACTTGCAATTGTTTGGCAATTTCGCGTAACGCGGGTTCGGTTAACCCTTTATATTGTTTTTGTATATCCTGCAGAATCATGACTAACGCTTCTTTACTTTTCGCATACTTCTGGCAGGTTTGTTCGATATATTGGGTAGTAGCAATATCCATAAGTATTAGGTCTTTTTAATTACTCGGTTACCAACTTTAATAACCCGTTTTTTCGGGGTCATGGTTGCCGGGCAACTGCCCCAGCATAATCCGCAACTATTACATTTCTCTTCATCAACGAACCGGGATTTCCGGTTGATTTTAGCTTTAAAATTACCGATAAATCCTGAGAAATCTTCTACTTCACTATAACTTAACAATTCGATATTCGCATGTTTCCCAACCGATACCATTTTCGGAGTTAAAATACATGCGGCACAATCCAGGGTTGGAAAAGTTTTATCGAATTGGGCCATATGCCCGCCGATTGACGGCTCTTTTTCGACTAGATATACTTTTTTACCGGCGTTAGCGATTTCTAATGCCGCTTGGATACCAGCAATCCCGCCGCCGATGATTAAGACATTTGGATTTATCGCGACTTCTTTCTTCTCTAGCGGTTCTAGAAATTCGGCTTTATGCACCGCAGCACTGACTAAAGCTTTCGCTTTCAGAGTCGCTTTATCCGGGTCTTCGGTAACCCAAGAGCATTGTTCCCGGATGTTTGCCATCTGGAATAGATAGGGGTTCAATCCACCCTGCTCGCAGGCTTTCCGGAAAGTACTTTCATGCATTAATGGCGAACATGACGCTACTACTACCCGGTCTAACCCTTGATCTTTAATATCCCGTTTAATCAAGTCCTGGCCGGGGTCGGAACACATGAATTTATATTCCCGAACTACGGTTACATTCGGTAAGGTTTTCGCATATTCTACCACATCGTCGATTTTAACTTTCCCGGCGATATTGGTTCCGCAATGGCAAACATAGACTCCGATTTTGTGGCTCATAATTCAAAAACAGTCCTAAGTCTTGAGTCCTAAGTCCTAAGTCTTAAGACTAAAAACTTTTGACATCGGACTTATCACTGCATCTTAAGTTTCTCTAATACGTTAACGGCTGATACGATTCCTTTATCGATTGCCAAATCATCTACCGGAATCGGCAGGGCTAACCCGACCAATTGCGGGAAGAATAAGGTTGGAATCGCATACTTGGTACCGAATTTACTGTTTACTTTATCCTGGAACGCATCCAGGTTGATTTGACATAAGGGACAGGTGGTTACAATACAATCGGCATTATTCTCTTTCGCGCATAATAATAATTGCTGGACTAATTGGAGCGCTAACTCTTCTCTGGTGCCCATGAGCGAACTGCCGCAGCATTTGGCTTTCACCGGATAATTCACCGGAGTTCCACCTAAAGTTGCAACCAATTCATCTAAAGTAGTTGGATTTTCCGGGTCATCGAATTCGTTTTTCGGCCGGACCATCTGGCAGCCATAATAGCAGGCGACATTCAATCCCTTCAATTCCCGGTTCATTTTCGATTTGATTTTCGCGTATCCTAAATCATTTACATAGATATCTAATAGATGCCGGACTTTGACACTGCCGGTATATTTCATGCCGCCTTCAGCGAGTGCGATATCGACTTTCTCTTTTAATTTCGGGAATTCGGCTAAATAATGGTTGGTTTTGTTTAAGATGGTAAAGCAGGAACTACAGGGAGCAACGATATCCTGCCCTTTTTTTTCGGCTAACGCCAGGTTCCGGGCGGAGAAGGTAAATGATAAGAGTTCGCTGACTGATAGATAGGCGGTAGCGCCGCAACAATTCCAATCTTCCAGCTCTTCTAATTCGATTCCCAGATATTTACTCACCAATTTCGATGAGATATCATAGGCTTTTGCGGTAGCGCTTAATGAGCATCCGGGATAATAGGCGTATTTCATAATAACTGCAGTCTTAAGTCTTAAGTCTTGAGTCCTAAGAGAATCTAGTTTTCTATGGACTTAGGACTTCGGACTTCGGACTAGATTTTTAATCTGTGTAATCTATATCTTCTAATCTGTGTAATCTGTATTTTATTCTAGCTCATCCAGCGATTGCGCTTTTTTCATCATTTTCCGCAACTCTTTAATCCCTTTAATCCTTTCGGGAATATAATCCACAAACTCATAGTTAAAATCATCGTATTTCATAACTGCTCATCATTGGTTAATGAATTACAATCTATGCTATATGTACTATGATATTCATTCTGAAAATCGAGATAAAATCCGAAGAGCTTTTTCCATTTGATTACTGCAAGTGCTGCATTCAGGGAATTCAAGTCAGCAATCTGAATATTTTTCTCATATTCATTAATTGTTTT
>JBHGBB010000086.1:0-14590 GCA_041946755.1 bacterium
CTTTTCCTTCAAGTTTAGCTAAGGTTCGATGATATAATCCAAGCAACAGTGCCGATTTCCAATGATTCCACACCTGCGGTCCTACCGCCCGCATATCGGCATACGTTATCAGGAATAATAATTTTAAATGCGAAATATCTCCGACTAATTCGGTAAAACTCCGAAGGGTCCGGTCTTCTTCGAAATCCCGATGTTGGGCGATATCCGACATTACCAGATGATGCTGAATCAGAAAATGAATCCGGTCGCGCGGGTCTTTTTTTACTTTCAGTCGTGCGAGTATCGTCGGTAATAACGCTAATGACGCTTCAGTATGTTCATCTTCATTGGTACCGCCGGCACCATTAACCGTATGCGATTTACCGATATCATGCAATAGCATTGAGAGAATCAATACTTCCGGCTCATCCAGTTCCTGATAAATCTGGCGCGCAGCGATTATCGCCGCTTCAATCGGTTGCGGAGAAGATTTTGATTCTGGCGCTGCTTTAGGAATCGGATTCTTCAGCTCCTGCAGGTATTCCACCGCTCGGATGCTATGTTCATCAACCGTATATTGATGATGGATATCTTGTCGCACCAAACAGGTTAGAGCCCCGAATTCCGAGATAATCCGTTCTAAAATTCCGAGTTCATGCATAGTCCGCAACGCATACCCTAAATTCCCTTTAGTTCTAACCATCTGTAAAAAGAGCTGCATCCCTTTTTTACTAAAGAAAACATCGTTATTTATGGTTGATAACCGCTGGCGAAGTAACGTCTTGGTCCCGATACTAACCGGCGTATCTTTTCGCTGTGCATGATAAAACAGGCGAAGTACCAGCCATGGATTTAAACTAAGAAGGTTAACATCAGTCAGATTTATTTCACTTCCATGTAGACTTATTCCTGGTTCTAGAATTAAAGGGGTAGTCCGAGTTCGTTTATTTGATTTCATTCGACTGGGTGGGAAACTGCGATGGATGATAATTTCGGTGAACTCAGCGATATCCCGCGCATAAAGATAATAATGCCGCATAAACTGTTCCACCGCGCTACCTACCAGATCGTCGGTATATCCCATAGCTGCTGCTACCTGCCCTTGTAAATCGAAGGTCAGATTATCCCGCTTTTTTCCGGTCAGATAATGCAAATAATTCCGAACCCGCCATAAGTAATCTCTAGCGGTTTCGACTTCTTCCCGTTCCGATTCGGAGAGTATCCCTTGATGCTGGAGTTCTGCAATCGTCTGGATACCGAACCGGGCTTGTGCTACCCATAATGCAGTATGGAGATCGCGTAGTCCGCCACAACCTTCTTTAATATTCGGCTCTTGATGATATACCGAATCGCCAAACTCCTGATGCCGTTTATCCATCGCGGTAAGTTTTATCTGGATATATTCTTCTAGTTTTTTGGAAGAGAATAACTGTTGCATCAACCGTCGTTTCAGTTGAGCAAACAAATCGATATTGCCTGCCAAAAACCGGGATTCGATATAAGCCGTTTTTGCAACCATATCGGTAGTCGCATCGGATAAACATTCATCAATCGATTTGAGACTATGTCCGAGCTGGAATCCGATATCCCAGAGATAGTAGAGAATTCCCCGGGCGGTTTTTTGTGCAAAATCCGCTATTGTTGGGGTGGATTCTGTTGGATTCCTGGTTTGTCCACCCAAGATGGGTTCGTAAAGGAATAACAAATCGATATCAGAGCAGGGATTCATTTCGCCCCGACCATACCCGCCAGTAGCAAGCACCGCGCAATCGGTAAGCTGGTCATCCAATCCTAATTCATCTTTTACCACCAGATGGAACACCGCTAAAATAGTTTCATCGATCAGCGTCGTATTGGCAACAACTATTTCTTTACCTGTAGCCTTTGCCAAATGCCGTTGATATATCCGCTCTTTCTCTACCTTAACATATTCTTTAATCGCCAGAGTATATGCTCGTTTCCGTTCAATCGGATCGGATATTTTCCCGGTATCCATATTTTGAATCAACTGCATTAAAGTCGGTTTCATAAGAAAAATGATTACAGCGATTTTTATTGGATTATAGCGATACTAAACGTATATTACGTATAATCTTGTGTAATAACTATACCAGAAAACCCTTGAATTAGACAAAATATAGTAGTATGATTAGATTAGAAGAATAACCGTTATCTTAGGACTTAAGCCTGCTGTTATATGAAGAATCGGGAAATAGCTGAGATCTTCGATAAACTCGGCGATATTTTAGAGTTTAAAACTGAGAATCGATTCAAAATTAATGCTTATCGAAAAGCGGCATTGATTTTGCGGGATTTGACTGAAGATGTAGCGGTACTTGCTGCTGAGAACCGGTTACGTGATATTCAAGGAATTGGTGAAGGAATCGAAAAGAAGATAATAGAATATCTCGATACCGGTAAAATGAGAAAATTTGAAGAGGAGAAACAGGGAGTTCCATCAGGGATATTCGAACTGCTTTCGATCGCAGGGGTTGGTCCTAAAACCGTAGCAAAGTTATATCGAGAACAAGGGATAGAAACCGTTAAGCAGTTAGAAACCGCGATTCAACAAGGTAAATTGCGCGATATCGCCGGGATGGGGGAAAAGAAAGAAGAGAATATTCTGCATGGAATCCAATTGCTTCGCGAAGGAAGTAAACGAATAAGTTTAGGGATAGCGGTACCGTTGGTAGCCGAACTCATCGAAAAGATGCAGCAAACCGGGACGGTTAGCCAAATCGATCCTGCCGGTAGTATGCGTCGAATGAAAGAAACAATCGGTGATATCGATATTTTAGCTACCGGGAAAAGTCCGGATAAAATCATACAAGCGTTTACTACCCTACCGATGGTGAAAGAAATTTTAGCTGCCGGTGAAACGAAAGCATCGGTTAGAGTAGAAAACAATCTCCAGGTCGATTTGCGAGTAGTAGCCCGAGCCAGTTATGGTGCGGCGTTACAATATTTTACCGGGTCTAAAGCGCATAATATTAAAATCCGGGATATTGCGAAACGGCAGGGATTGAAAATCAATGAATATGGAGTATTCCAGGGCGAGAAATTGATTGCCGGGAAAACCGAATCGGAAGTATATGCGACATTAAATTTACCATTAATCCCGCCGGAATTGCGGGAAGACCGCGGTGAAATAGAAGCTGCCACCGAAAACCATCTGCCGAATTTAGTCGAGCTTAAAGATATTAAAGGCGACCTGCAGATGCATTCCGCATGGAGCGATGGTGCAAATACTTTAGAAGATATAGCGGCACAAGCGCAGAAGTTTGGATATGAATATATTGCTATAACGGACCATAGTTCATCATTAAAGGTCGCAGGCGGATTATCTCCACAAAAGGTTGTAGAACAAATCGGGATAATCCGTTCGTTGAATAAAAAACTGAAGGGTGTCACCCTTTTAGCCGGTTCGGAAGTAGATATTAAATCAGATGGATCACTTGACTTCCCAGATGAGATATTACAAGAATTAGATATTGTTCTAGCGGCGATACATACCGGATTCAAACAGGATGAAAAGACGGTTACCAATCGAATAATAAGCGCAATGCGGAATCCGCTGGTCAATATTATCGTGCATCCTACCGGCAGGTTAATCGGAGTGCGAGACTCTTATGCAGTAGATTTGGATGCGGTTATGCAGACGGCGAAAGATACCGGAACAATATTGGAAATTAATGCCTATTATCAACGGCTGGACTTAAATGATGTTTATGCCCGAAAAGCGCAAGAGATGGGAATAATACTATCGCTTGGTACCGATTCGCATCATATCCACCAGTTCTGGATGATGCAGCTGGGTGTTGGAATAGCTCGACGCGGATGGGTTACTAAGCGGAATATTCTCAATACCTATACCTTATCGAGATTAAAATCTAGTTTGAAACCCAAGAAATCTGGTGTATAATAAATTAATTTAAATATAGGTTACAGCGATTATAATATTCCGATTCCGCTGTGATTATCATAGCAATCGGCGATCCTAATTGCTGCAATCATCAGCTCATATGAAAACTAAATTCAGTTGTATCGCTATAATAATAATTTTTTCCTGGCTGCTATCAGGTTGCGCAACCACCCGATATACCGGTTCCCGAATAGATTTAGTTCCCACAGTCCCGTTTGATGTAAAAGTTACCAAAGCGGTGAATAAAGAAATACAAGATTATTATCGAAGTAAACGAGTTGGATTTAATGAGGTTGGGGTAGATTATCGAATGGGAACACCAATTAAATTCGTTGATTTATCTCCAGACCAGAGAAAAATCATTGATTTAATCGGATTACCGGAATATCAACGAGCGTTTCCCAATAAAACCGGGAAGCGGGTTGTCGAATGGGTATATCTCAATCAGGATTATTTAGTTCAGTTTATTTATGGTAATTTAGTGTATCTGGGACCAGTAGATGATTTGGAAAAGACGTTGATTGAAAACGGCTCGCCGAACGAAATCTATTTCTTTGATTTCGCCGGGATGCAGAAAGTTATTTTTAAATATAGCGTACGACGTCAAATATATGCATTCCAGGATGACAGACTCATTGTCGTCCAATAAAACCAATTAAAGAGCTAGTACACGTTAGAATATAGGAACAAAGAAAAGGGAATAATAGTATATTCTGATATAGCAGTATTCTAAAGTTCTTCTGTTTTAAAGGATCATTCTATCTATGCGTAAAATATCAAATACGAGATTTAGTATGGCGGGTATCTGGTGTTTAGCGGTGGTGATATTATTTACCGGATGTACAACCCTATCGAAGCACGCTCGAAAAAAAGACGAAACGGATATCCTAACCCAATCGATAAATCATTTTGAACGAGGACTTGCCTTAGAACAGGATGGAAAAGCAGATGCTGCCGTGGTGGAATATAAACAGTCGATTGAGCTATCTCCACGGCCTATAGTGTACTATCATCTTGGATTGATTTATGCCGCGAAAGCTGATTATGCAACCGCTATTGCTCATTTCGATAAAGCGATTGCATTAGTCCCTACCTACGAAGAAGCAATTAAAGAACGCGACCGCATCAAGAACGCGATGCATTAAACAGCAGAATCCAGGTTTTTCTTCTTTTTCCAGATTCTTGCTTCTAATTCAAATCTTATATTATTACCCATAATTATTCCGATAAATTCGCCAGAGACACCAGAAAGAGAATAATATCGGAACCATAAACGCACTAACTACCGCAGGAATCGCTCCGGTTCTTCCTAGGTTGCGCATGAGTAACAATAAAATATAATAAGCGATTGCCAGTATAATTGCCACCGCAAACCGTTTTGTCGCCGTTCTGGGAGCCAAGACGGTTCCGTAAGCGATTCCAACCAACGCTAAAATCAGAGGAGATAAGAAATCGGTATATTTTAAATAATAGTCGACCAGATAATCTTTAATATTCAACCCACTGGATTTAACTAAATCTACATATTGTTTCAACTCTTGGGTGTTGAATTCTGAGGGGTCACGCGAGAACTGTTGTAATTCCGCTGGCTGCATTGGAAATGAGACCGGCAAATTGGAAAAAGCTTTTTCACTAATCATATCACCGGAAGAATTAAAGGTTCGTTCAATTCCATTAACCGCAACCCAGGTCGCTGGTGAAGGGTTTTGTATCCAGCGCAGTTCAGTAGCTTCCAATCGTCGGATAATTTTCGTTTCGTCGGGAGATAATTCCATGAGTGTAACTTGGTTTAGTACTGTTCCCGATCGATTAACAATCCCGAGACTGAACAATAGATGGGGTTCCCCCCGAATCCACATCTGGTCTTCTTGTAAATAAGGGACCATCGGACTCTTATTAATCCGATACGTTTTAATCCATTTTGCTTTTTGCATGGTTGTCGGGCTAATATTTTCTTCTATAATCCAAACGAACATTGCGATACCGCAAATAACAATAAATAAAAATGACATTAATCGGTAGAGACTAATTCCATTAGCCTGCATCGCTAATAATTCCTGATGCCGATTTAATCCGATTAAGGAGAGTAATATAGCGAGCAGAGTTACCATTGGAATAACCTGAACGAAAACGGTTGGAATTGAATAGAGGAGATATTGTACCATAACCGAGAAAGCGATTTTATTAGCGATGATGGTATCCAATTCTTCAACGAAAGGGATAATCAGAACGATAAAGAGACAGACAGATAATGCTAAGAGCAAAAATCCGATAAAGGAACGAATGATATATCGATCGAGAATGGACATAAGACTAAATATTTATTGCAGCATACCCTTGGGATACCGAGCTGCTTAGGGTGTGAAGCGCAAAATTAACAAATTTAATTTTAAAACAATTTGGTTTAATGATATATCTTCATGATTAAATATAATGCCGGTCCGGTAAACAGTAAGCTATCGATAATATCCAGGATTCCACCATGACCAGTATAAGTGTTGCCCGAATCCTTAAGTCCTACTTCTCGTTTAAGAATCGATTCCGCTAAATCACCTAATTGCGTAATTATTGCGATACAAAAAGCATAGACGAGATTAAGCATCGGACTAAATAATCGGGTTACATAATAGTGGTCGAAAATCCAGGTAATTATAATTGCGGTAATTAAGCTAAACAGTATTCCGCCAATAGCACCCTCAATCGTTTTATTCGGACTAATTGCAGGACATAATTTATGTTTACCAAATATTGTTCCGACAGCATAGGCGCCGGTATAACAGAACCAGGTTACGCCAATAAGCCAGAATAGATAATATCCGCCACGGGGTAATTGCCAGATATAGAGCAATAATGATAAAGGAAGCGCAATATACAAAACACCAAGAACCGTCGTCGAGATTCGCAGTAATGAATGGTTATTCTTCGGATTATAGTTGTATATTCCCAAAAGGAAACTACCCAAAATAAGGAAAATAGTGATTTGGGTTGGGCTGGCCAAATAAGGCCAGAATACTCCACAGGCGCAAAAGAATAATGCCATTAAATAGCCAAACAAGCAAAACGGTGAACATCCTTTTACTTTTACAAAATGATAGAATTCTCTTGTTCCTAAAAGTGAAACGAAGGCAATTAAAATCCCTAACCCCCAAGGATAGCGAGAGTGAGAGAACAAACAATATAATAATATCGGAATGAAGAAAACTGCGCTAAGGATGCGTCGAATCGGTTGATGTTGTGCCACAGTTTTTGTTTGAAGGAACAAGTACTAACCACAAATAGAATTTATTTTTAGTTCTTGTTATACCTTATCTTTCGTAGGAGTGAAATCGCTTTTATATGATACCTTCCCAAACCGGCGGTCCCGGTTCTGATAATCGATAATCGCGGCATAGAGGTGTTCGCGTCTAAAATCCGGCCATAGAACGTCGGTATACCATAATTCGGTATATGCCAGTTGCCATAACAGGAAATTACTTATTCTTAACTCACCACTGGTGCGGATACATAAATCCGGGTCCGGTAATTCCGGAGCATAGAGATATTGTGCGAATATCGATTCATCGAGCTTGGAAATATCCATCTTTTTATGTTGTACGTCGGTGACTACCTGTTTAATAGCATCAAGTATCTCTGTTCTTCCGCTATAATTAAAGGCTAAGTTCAGAATCAAACGAGTATTAGTCTTGGTGCTGGATTTAGCAACCTCAATCGCTTTTGTTACAAAGCCCGGAATATTTTCCGGCCGACCGGTAATCATCAACCGGACGCCGTTCTTATTCATCGTTTTGATTTCATTATAGAGGAAATTTTCCATTAGCCGCATGAGGAACCGGATTTCGGTTGAAGGTCGTTGCCAGTTTTCGGTTGAAAAGGTATAGAGAGTTAAGGCTTTAATTCCGATTTCACAGCTAGCTTCAACAATATCTCGTACCGATTTCATTCCCATCCGATGCCCTTCAAATCGGGGAAAATGCCGCTGTTTTGCCCAGCGGCCATTTCCATCCATAATAATGGCAATATGTTGAGGGAGTCGATTCGGATCGATTTGCGTAAGTAATTCAGATGCCGGAATTGGTAGCGATTGAGTTGAAGGAGTCGATTTAGCCATATCGATAAGAGGATAAACTAAAAAAGTCTTCCTAAATAGTTTCGGAAGACTTTTGATATCAAGTAGGCAGAAAACAAATTCCTGCCTGTTGCTTACTGCCTACCGGTATATTATACTTCCATAATTTCCGCTTCTTTTTTCTGCACCGCTTCATCAACAAGCTTAATATATTTATCGTGTAGATCCTGAACTTTCTTTTCGTTATGCTTTCCTTCGTCTTCCGGTACTTTACCGTCTTTTTCCAGTTTCTTTAATGCTTCTACCGTATGCCGTCGAATCGTTCGAATAGCGATCTTTCCTTCTTCAGCTAACTTGTGGACAACCTTAACCAAATCACGCCGCCGCTCTTCAGTCAACTGGGGTAAGGTAATTCGAATAATTTTACCATCGTTAATCGGAGTGATACCCAAATCCGATTTTAAAATCGCTTTTTCGATCGCCCCTACAAGACTGGCGTCCCAAGGCTGGATCGCAAGTGTACGTGGATCCGGAATAGTAATATTTCCAACTTGTTTTATCGTCATCGAACTACCATACGCTTCAACATGAATCGGGTCGAGTATCGCTGCCGATGCCCGGCCAGTTCGGATTTTACTAAATTCATATTTCGCATTCTCTACTGCTTTCAGCATTTTATCTTCAGTCTCTTTTAATAAAGGAACTACTGGCATGAACGATTTTCCTCCTTGCCCCCAAATAAAAGCTCATTCCCGAATTATATCGGGATATTAAGGTATTATTGATGAACTAAAGTGCCAATATGTTCACCCAAAATGACGCGTTTGATATTGCCGTATTTTTTAAGATTGAATACGATAATCGGGATTTTCGCGTCCATACACATGGTAATCGCGGTTAAATCCATAACTTTCAACCCGCGTTTTAATACTTCTTGATAAGCTAAATCTTCGAACCGGACGGCATTCTTGTCTTTTTCTGGGTCGCTGGTATATACACCATCAACTCGAGTGGCTTTTAAAATAACTTCCGCGCCAATTTCATTCGCTCGTAAAGCTGCTGCAGTATCGGTGGTGAAAAATGGATTCCCAGTACCGGCAGCGAAGATAACAATCCGCCCTTTTTCTAGATGGCGGACTGCTCGACGCCGGATATATGGCTCGCATAATTCCTGCATTTCGATTGCGGATTGCACCCGGGTTTTAACCCCTCGTTTTTCTAATGCATCCTGCAATGCCAATGCATTGATTACCGTGGCGAGCATTCCGATATAGTCCGCTGATGCGCGGTCCATACCATTGGCTGATGCCGAGACCCCTCGGAAAATATTACCACCGCCGATTACAATGGCAATCTGGATTTCCAGTTCTTTCAACTCCGCGATTTCATCGGCGATAGCGTTTAGTACTTTAGCATCAATCCCATATTTTTGGCTACCAAGTAATGCTTCTCCGCTGAGTTTGAGTAATACCTTTTGATATTTTGGTTCTGCTAACGCCATAAGGCTGCTCCAAAATAATGATATAGGGTATGGTAACTGCCCGCTACTTACCGATTTTATATCGGGCGAATTTCGTTACGGTTATCGGTTCGCCAATTTCTTTTGCCGTCTGTTCAATAACTTTTTCTACGGTGATATTCTGATCGCGAATGTAGAGCTGTTCGAGCAAACATACCTGGCCATAAAATTTACTAAGTTTCCCTTGCGCGATTTTTTCCAGGATTTTTTCAGGTTTCCCTTCTTGTTTCGCCTGTTCTTTATATATTTCCAGTTCTTTATCCAGAACATCTTTCGCAACATCTTTCCGGGAGATATATTCCGGAGACGCAGCGCAGATTTGCATTGCCAGTTCATGGGCTAATGTTTTTACTGCCGGATTATTCGCACCAGTGGCACTCGCGGTTTTTAACTCTATAATCACACCCAGTTTATTCCCCGGATGAATATAGCTATCGACGATTCCCAGATTATTTTCGATTTGATATTTTTCGAATCGGGATAAGGTGATATTTTCACCTAAACCCGCGATAAGTTGGGTTATCGGTTCGGTAGGAACATCAACGGGTGTCCGATAGTTTTTAGTTGCCACATCGTTTACCAATTGTTTCAAAAGCGCTTTAAATTGGTCGGTTTTAGCGACGAAATCGGTCTCACTGTTGAGTTCGAGCAGAACGCCGACTTGCCCATCAGCACTTAAATAGGTGTCAATTAAACCGTCGGCAGCGACTCGGCTGGCTTTTTTCGCCGCGGTCATTGCACCTTTTTTCCGTAAAATATCGATTGCTTCATCTACATTACCTTTTGCTTCAACCAATGCATTTTTACATTCCATCATTCCAGCACCGGTTTTTTCCCGCAGGTCTTTAACCACCTGCGCATCAATTACTGCTGCCATAATAGTTTTCATTTCCTCCTTAACACGGTTTCGACCGAGATACTCGGTATCGGTAGACTATACTGTTTTCTTTTTCGGAATTTTCGATTTTAGTTTCGCATCTTCTACCAGTTCATCCATTATTTCCAGATCGGCTTCTTCAAACATCTCTTCAACAAATTCCGGGGTTACCGGCACGGTTTCCGGTTTCGCAGTTTCCGGTGCCGCTTCACCGCCGGCTTGTTCGAAAATCGATTTTTCGAGCATCGCTTTTCCTTCGAGTACTGCGTCCGCGATTTTGGCGGTGATGAGTTTGACTGACCGGATAGCATCATCGTTTGCCGGAATAACATGGGTGATTTGGTCGGGGTCGCAGTTGGTATCGACAATAGCTACAATCGGAATTTCTAATCGATTTGATTCATGTACTGCGATTTGTTCGGTATGCGGGTCGACGATAAAAATCAACCCGGGTAACCGCTGCATGGTTTTAACTCCACCGAGATTTTTTAACAACCGGACTTTTTCTTTCATCAATTGTGCGGCTTCTTTTTTAGTCCGGAGCAATAAACTGCCATCTTGTTCCATCTTTTCCAATTCCAATAATCGGCGGATACCTTTACTAACGGTAGCGAAATTAGTGAGAATTCCACCCAGCCAACGGTTGTTGACATACGGCATGCCGCAGCGAGTCGCTTCTTCTTGAATGGTTTCCTGTGCCTGTTTTTTAGTGCCGACAAATAAAACTTCTTCTCCTTCAGCGACTTTCTCGCGAACGACTTTGCAGGCATCATTGAATAATTTCATCGTCTTTTTCAAGTCGATGATATAGATACCGTTCCGTTCTCCGAAAATGTATCGAGCCATTTTCGGGTTCCATCGCCGGGTTTGATGTCCGAAATGGACTCCGGCTTCCAAAAACTCCTTCATGGTTAAAGCTGGACTACTGGTGGTCATATTGACCTTCCTCCTATATATTTGGTTTTAACCCCACCGTTTCTCTCATTTTCTAAAGCGCCCACCAAGGGTGGGACCCACTTCAGAATCGAGAAACGTGCGTTGTAGTTGATTGTATCTGCCCATGGCGGATACAATCTCGGTTTTATCGCATATTTGCAGATATACCGAGAACTAAATAATATACCATAACTTGCTACTGAACTCCAAATCAATAAATAATATCGGAATCGCTCTATTTTTTCCGAATAATTCGGTTCTTTTTATCTACCAGAACAATAATCGGCCGGTATTTATTCAGTTCTTCAGGTGTATATTGGCCATAAGCTAATAAAATCAATTCATCACCAAGCTGCGCTAATCGGGCAGCGGCTCCATTTAGCCCAATTTCTCCGGACCCAGATTTGGCTTTAATCGCATAGGTTTCGAATCGTTCGGCATTGTTCTTGTTCAACACATGGACCAGTTCTCCGGGTAAAATATCCGCAGCGAGCATAAGTTTTTCATCGATTGAGATACTGCCTTGATAATGGAGGTCGCATTGGGTAACAATTGCGCCATGAATTTTCGATTTTAACATGGTTCGTTGCATATTCTGATAACTCCTTAATTCAGGTAACGTTAGGTCTTTTATTTTATCATAGAACGATAGCGCCACCCAATGGATGCATACCCTAAGAAAATAATTTCAAATCGACTTGACTTAGCTGCTATTTGTAATACATAATCTTGTTATCTTCATGAAGATAAAACTCGACTTATCGCCGGTAAAAAGAGTATACTTTGTTGAAAGGAATAATGTTATGAAAAAGAGATTGGCGGCTTTTAGTTTAGTAGGTATTTGTTTGATTATGGGTTTAAGTTGCTATTCTTATCAGCAATCGCAAGATGAAATTAATCAGATTAAAGCATTTTGGAAGGCAGAACGCGCGGCGCGAGAAAGAAACTTTGACCAAGCGATGGTATTTTATCAACAGATAACCGCCTATAGATTAAATAATGATGTTGAAAGAGAAGCAGTTACCTCAATTGCTGGGATAATGAGGAAGATGGATGAAAATAAGGCATTAGATCTCTGTTCGCAAATAATTAAGCTATATCCCAATACTATCGATGAATTGATTGCATTATCCAGGATGAATGAAATATATCAGAAGCAAAATAAAACATTTGACCTGAATGCGGAATATAAAAAGCGGATTGAACAACTGCAGAAACAGGTACAAACTACAAATGATCGCGAGTTAACCGCAAAATCATTAATCCAAATGGGAAGAATATATAGTGCTTTGAAAGACCGAGATAAGGAAAATCAGTGCATTCAGGAAGTAGTTAATAAATATTCCGGGACGACCGCATCTATCGGTGCTTATATTGCTTTGGCGAGTTATTATACTGATACCGCACATCAGGATTATAGTAAAGCTGTGCAGCTATTATATGTGGTAGTAACAGGCTATAGGATGTATCCGAGAGCGGTGGATGCCCGATTTTTTCTTGCCAGCATACTGCTATTTGATTTGCACAAAGATAAAGAAGCGCTTACGATAGTAAATGATATAAAAAAGAATTTTCCTTATGATCGATATACGCCTAGAGTTTATTATTTTTTAGCAAATTATTATGCAAGTAAAAAAGATTATGCTAAAGCGATTGATTATAATGAACAAGTGATAAAGAAATATCCCGAAACTCATAATGCTTTAGTTGCAGAGCGTGCAATTCCTGTTCTTAAAGAACGCTTAAAAGAAAAAAAGTAATCTACTTCTTTTCCGGGTAGAAACATATAACGGTATTGTTGGAAGTAGGGGCGAGGTCGCCTCGCCCTTATAGTAGGGGCCTAAATTATCAACCACTGATTTATTTGTAGTTGGAGGATAAAGGGAGCAAGTTGCAAAGTTTACAACTTGCTCCCTTTGTTTAATAAATGGCAAGTTTAGGGTTAAAAATATTTAACCTCTACCGAATTCGGTAGATTTTTACTTTCGGGATGAGAGTGTCTACCATCTTTGGGGCGATGTCGCAGGGTAACCATACCATAGCATTTGCGGTTCCAACAGCAACTGATTTGATTAACATCTTCTCGATCTGATTTATCGATAGGTTATCCGGATTTAGGGATAATAGGTCTAACGCTAACGATCCGACCATAGCATCTCCTGATCCGGTCGGATTAACCACCTTTACCTTCGTCGGAATAAGTTTCCAATACTTATTTTCGTATCCTGCATAAACCCAGTCTTTACCAGAAGTTATAATTGGGAATTTAATTCCATTTTCAACCATACGCCTTAAGTAATCAAGTATATTATCTTGACGAATTAATGGTTTTCTATAATAAGTTTCAGCTTCTTTCCGGTTCTGTTTAGCCATAAACGGTTTCTCAGTTAATCCGAGTTTAAAAGCTTTTCCATAACTATCGAGAATAGTTAATATATTGAATTTATTAGCGATATTGATTATCTCGTGAATAGAATTATCCATATCTCCTGCTGGGGCACTCCCGGAAATAACTAAAACATGTTTCTCGGTTTTATTAGATAAAACATTAGTTAATTCAAATTTTAAGGTATCGAGTTCCTGTTGAGAAACACCTTCATTCGGTCCGATAAAGAATGTCGGTTTGTTATTGTTTATGTCAAGCAAAGATACTTGAATCCTAGTAGATGCTTTAGTCCGAACTAAGATTGAGGGTATCCCTTCAGTTTTAAATAAGTCAACTAATTCTGACCCAATATGTCCTCCAATAAAACTTAATGCAAGAGTCTTACCTCCGAAACTACGAACCAGACGAGATACATTTATTCCTTTCCCACCGATGATATTTTCGGTTGAAGTCAAACGAAGATTCTGTCCGGGTATTAATTTATCAACATTATAATTTCTGTCGACTAACGGATTTAAGGTTATGGTTATTACCATAGGCGTTATCCCCAAAATAGGGTAAACATATATTTGAAAAAAAAAGGCGACTCATTGAGTCGCCTTTTTTAGTATATCTAATTGTAATCAGTTATTTCTTTTCCGGTGCCGCAGGTGCTATTGGCGCAACCGGAGCCATGGGTTTTGATTCTTCTTTTTTCGGAATACCAATCAATTCAGGATTTGAACTGATTTTCGCATTCTTTTCTAAACCCGCCAACCAGGAATCAAGCCGTTCCCGTTGTTTCTGAGCAATTAAACGCCGTTCGATACTTTCTTTCGCATCTTCAAAATTCATAATTCCTTTTGGTTTCTTCTCTTCGACTTTAATGATATGATAGCCAAACTCAGTTTTTACCGCCCCTAGCA
>JBHGBB010000087.1:0-14473 GCA_041946755.1 bacterium
AATTAAGAATTAAGAGTTAAGAGTTAAGAGTTATTAATAAAATAGTTTATTATCCTTATAATTCTTCATTCTTCATTTTTAGTTCTTAATTGTTTTTCTTATTTAACCATTTAACTTATTTAACTTATTTAACTTCGGACCATGTCTCTAAATAAGTTTGTTATTTTTATAATATTAGTACTGATGAGTGTTAATGTATGGAGTATAACTCTAGAACGGCAACCGAATATCGGGTATGTATATCCAGCTGGCGGACAATTGGGGACAAGTTTCCAGATTAAAGTCGGTGGCCAATTCTTAAACGGAGTAGATACTGCCTATGTTTCCGGCACCGGAATTAGTGCGAAAGTAGTCCAGTATTATCGCCCGCTATCAAATATGCAGAAACAGGAACTCCGCAGAAGATTGAACGAAATCCGGCAGAATCGGTTGTCACCTAACATGCCCCCAAAGGTAGTGCAGCTAACCGCTGATACTACTACCACTAAAACCGAGATTGATAGAGTTGATTTGCCCGACTATCCGCAATTTCATGATATGGAATCGCTCTCCCCGAAAGAACTGCGGAAACTAGCCGATGAATTTCTGAATATAAATAAGAATCAGCAGCCGAAAGAATCGATTGCTGAAACGGTTCTAATCGAAGTTACCATCGATTCGACCGCAATACCCGGCGACCGCGATATCCGGATAAAAACGCCTAATGGTTTAAGTAATCCAATCCGATTTCAGGTAGGAGTATTACCGGAACGGTCTCTCGAAGAACCATTTGAACCGGCTGGGGTAGGGGCTTTGTTGCGGACTGACCCGGTTCTAGTCGAAATTCCCGCAACGATTAATGGCCAGCTTAAGGCCGGGCAGGTGAATCGCTGCCAGTTTAATGCAAAACAAGGACAGCATTTGGTAATTTCAGCGCAAGCCCGGAGTTTGATCCCTTATTTAGCGGATGCGGTGCCCGGCTGGTTTCAAGTAGTATTGACTCTCTATGATGAGGGTAGTACCGAACTCATTTCTGCTGACCATTATCGGTATGCAGCCGACCCGGTATTGTTTTATGTTATACCGAAAGATGGAATGTATACTCTCGAAATCCGGGATTCGATTTATCGCGGTCGGGAAGATTTCATATATCGGGTTTCGATTGGAGAAGAACCGTATATAACCGGTTTATATCCTTTAGGTGGTCAGGTAGGCAAAGTTACCTATAGTCGAATTACCGGATGGAACTTAGCGAAACCGCAAATCATCTTTAATACCAATCCCGGGGCTGAACTGATTCGGCAGACGACATTTCGGTATCAATCGGAAGTATCCAATCAAATCAGGTATGCGGTGGATACCTTACCGGAAATGAACGAATTCGAACGAAACGATAATATAAAGCTTGCCCAACGAATTACTATACCGAAAATTATCAACGGCAGAATTTCAAATCCCGGTGATATCGATATGTTCCGGTTCGACGGGCATGCAGGGGAAGATATTATTCTAGAAGTTAAAGCGCGCCGATTAGGGTCACCGCTTGATTCGTTAGTACGTATTTTTAATACGAAAGGTAGAATGTTAAGCTGGAATGATGATTATAATGACCAGGAATCAGGGTTAATCACCCATCATGCAGATTCATATTTGAAATACCGATTACCGGAAGAAGGAACATATTATGTGCAAATTGCAGATGCACAGCATCAAGGGGGAGAGGAATTCTCATATCGGTTGCGGATAAGTTCCCCGCAACCGGATTATGCGCTCCGGGTGACTCCTTCAAGCATAAATATTTCTGCCGGACGAACCGCGTTGCTTACTGTTTATGCAGTACGAAAAGATGGATATACTGGAGATATCGAAATAAAACTGAAAGATGCCCCGGATGGATTCAAGCTTTCCGGCGGAATTATCCCTGCTGGGCAAGACCGGATTCGACTGACCTTAACCGCACCGATGCAAGGGTATGGGGAAACTACCGCAATTAGTTTAGAAGGAATGGCCTGGATTAATGAGCAACAGGTACTTCGTCCGGTAGTTCCCGCAGAAGATATGATGCAAGCATTTGCTTATCGCCATTTAGTCCCGGAGCAAAACCTTATGGTAACGATATTGCATGCGAAACGAAGAATTATACCGGCTGAATTGGCTAGTACCGATAAAGTTTTGCTCTCTGCCGGCGGTACGGTTCAAGTAGTATATCGCGTTCCACCGCGAGTTAGTCTGGCGGATATTAGATTACAGCTAGATGAACCGCCGAATGGTATCATTCTGCGCGATGTTGTTAATGAGCAAGGTAATTTAACCTTGATATTAGCAGCAGATGGGAAACTTGCCAACCCGGGATTAAGAGAAAATCTGATTGTGGAAGCATTCGCCGAATATGAACGGAAAGATGGGAAAAATGCCGGTGCGAAACAGCGGACTTCATTAGGCATTTTACCGGCAATACCGATACAGGTAATGAAATAAATATTGACCAAAGAACGGAAGAACTGAAGAACGAAAGAACTATTTTCGCTAAGGAGAAGTGAATGGAATTTGGGTCGTATGCTTTTAAAGGAGTACCTGCAACAATTAATGTTTCTCATTTTAAAGGGCAAAATAGCGTTGAAGAATATAACCTCATCATTCAGCCGACACAATATGGTAATACTGAAACGCAATTAGAGTGGGTATATCAAGCGTATCAGCAAGTATTAGCTGAACTTGGATTGGAGATGCAGACGGCAGTATTCCGCCGGTTTTTCTGTAGTGATTTATTGAATCAAACAGCGATATTGCAAGCATCTGTTTTTTCGCAGGTAGCTAATCGTAAAGAACCCTGTGCAATCTCCTGGGTATGCCAGCCATCAATACCCCCGGCGAAAATAGCGGTCTGGGTGTATCATATCAAAGACGGGAATAATAAACTCGATAAACTCCAGAATGGTACTACCTTAATGGTTAAACGCAATAACCTATCCCATTACTGGACTACCGGGCAGACTTATCTTACCGGGAAAACTCTCTATGACCAAACCCATGAAATATTTAATCGATATACCACGTGTCTGCAATCGCAGAATATGACGTTAGCGGATAATGTTATCCGAACCTGGTTCTTTGTCCAGAACATTGATGCGGAATATCAAGGATTGGTTACTGCACGTCGCGAGTTTTTTGCTGAACATGGGTTGACGACTGATACCCATTTCATTGCCAGTACCGGGATTGAAGGGAGTTATACCGAAGCTAATGCGAAAGTGGTTATGGATGCCTATGCGATTTCCGGTATCCAAGCTAAGCAGATAGAATTTCTTGAAGCACTTGACCATCTCAGTCCGACCTATATCTATGGAGTAACATTTGAACGGGGCACTGCGATATCATACCAGGATCGGAAACATATTTTTATTTCCGGGACCGCTAGTATCGATAATCAAGGGACGATACTTTATCCGGGAGATGTATTACGTCAGCTGGAACGTACGCTAGAGAATATCGAAGCGTTACTAGCATCTGCTGGAGCTGCGTTGAAAGATATGGGAATGTTTATCGTATACGTTCGCGATTATACCGATTATGAAATAGTGCAACGCCAATTGAAAAAGCGGTTCGGTGAAATGCCGATGATAATTAGCGTAGCGCCAGTCTGCCGGCCGGGGTGGCTGGTTGAAATTGAAGGGCAAGCGATTATCCCCGCCTCGAATCCGGACTTCCCTCTATACTAATCTACTACAGAGAACACTGAGAACAATGAGCCCCTAATAGTCATTCCTACGAAGGCAGGAATCTAGTTATCTCTCTCAGCTTTTCTCTGAGCACTGTGTGGTCTAGGTTTGTATTCCGCGGAATTCCCGGCGGCGGGCAAGTTCGGCTAGAATCCGTTTCCGGAGTCGGAGCGATTTCGGAGTGATTTCAACCAATTCATCTTCTTTAATAAACTCGATCGATTCTTCCAAGGTCATCCGATGTATGGTTTTTAATTGGATAGCTTCATCTGAGGTGGATGACCGCATGTTAGTAAGATGTTTCTTTTTGCAGGGATTGACTACCATATCATTTTCCCGGGAGTTCTCGCCAACGACCATACCTTCATAAATCTTATCCCCCGGTTCGACGAATAAGGTCGACCGTTCCTGCAGATTCTCTAATGCATAAGCCGTAGCTAATCCCGGTTCTTTAGCGATCAATGAGCCGGTGATGCGGGTTTGGATATCGCCTTGATATTCGTCATATTTCAAGAAACTATGATGCATTATTCCGGTGCCGCGCGTATCCATAACGAATTCGGTCTGAAATCCAATCAAACCTCGGGCGGGGATAGTGAATTCTAAGCGGACACTACCCGAACCATCATGATGCATATTAGCCATTTGCGCTTTTCGTCTCCCGAGTTTTTCCATGACCAGACCGAGATAATCTTCCGGGACATCGATAAACAGTTGTTCGATCGGTTCCATCTTTTTCCCATCGATTTCTTTGAATACCGCTTGCGGTTTCGATACCGCAAACTCATACCCTTGCCGGCGCATGGTTTCGATAAGAATCGATAAATGCAGTTCACCCCGGCCTTTAACCAGAAAAACATCGGCATTTTCAGGAAATTCTACCCGGAGCGCTACGTTTGATTGCAGTTCTTTTTCCAATCGTTCCCGGAGATTGCGCGAGGTAACATAAGTCCCTTCAGTTCCGGCGAATGGACTGGTGTTAACCAAGAAATTCATTTCCAGGGTCGGTTCTTCAACGATAATCCCCGGTAACGCTTCCGGCGTTTCCGGATGGGCAATTGTTTCTCCGA
Organism: bacterium; assembly: GCA_041946755.1. Classification (GTDB taxonomy): domain Bacteria; phylum UBP4; class UBA4092; order JAOAEQ01; family JAOAEQ01; genus JBHGBB01. Next base: position 4,769 of record JBHGBB010000087.1, read on the forward strand.
TTTCAACAGAGTCGAGACCGGCTAGAGCTACAATATCGCCGGCTTGTGCGGATTCGATTTCGGTTTTACCTAATCCTAAGTATCCGTAGAGTTTAGTGACTTTACTTTGGATAATAGTTCCATCAAGCCGGACTTGCGCTACCATATCACTAGTATTAATCTTTCCCCGATATATCCGGCCGATCGCCATTCGTCCTAAATAATCATTATAATCGATGGTCATAACCTGCATCTGGAATGGCGATTTGATATCTCCCGGAGGTAAGGGGACTTTTTTGATGATGGTTTCTAATAACGGATCGATATTTGTACTAGGTTTTTTCAAATCAGTAGTAGCATATCCTTCTTTCGCAGAAGCATAAACGATGGGGAAATCGAGCTGGTCGTCATTAGCGCCTAAGTCTACAAAGAGATCGAATACTGCATTAATCACCTGATCGATTCGGGTGTTTGGTCGGTCGATTTTGTTGATGACCACGATGGGTTTTAAGTTCAGTTCGAGAGATTTGGTTAAAACGAATTTGGTCTGCAACATCGGGCCGTCAACCGCATCGACTAATAATAAAACACCGTCTACCATTCTAAGCACCCGTTCAACTTCACCACCGAAATCCGCATGGCCGGGGGTATCGATGATATTGATGGTTATCCCATGAAACTTAATCGCGGTGTTTTTCGCATAGATGGTAATGCCGCGTTCTCGTTCCAAATCGTTGGAATCGAGAATCAGCTCTCCGACAGTTTGATTATCGCGGAATATCCCGGTTTGTTTTAGCATGCAATCGACCAGAGTGGTTTTCCCATGGTCGACATGAGCGATAATCGCAATATTCCGGACATCTTCCCGTAACAATGCTGCGGGTTTCCGATGCTTGCGAACATGTGGTTTAGCGGTAGTTGCAGGAGGCATAAATTTTAGCCAATAAAAAAAATCCCGCGGTTATCCGGGATTTATTGCTATAAAACTAACTAACGAGTAATAACTAAATTTATCGATTTTATACATTATTATACCCTATTTTGACCATTATATGCAAATGCATTGGTTATGAGTTTTATCCTTTCAATCCGGTTAACACGATCCCTTGAATAAAGGTTTTTTGGGTGAAGAAGAAGAGGACGACGATCGGCATAATCATCACCGTTGACGCTGCCATGAGGAGCGACCATTCGGCGCCATGCTGGCTGATAAAAGCTTGCAATCCTAATGACAAAGTATACTGCGATTCCTGGCTTAGATATATCAGCGGCCCGAGAAAATCATTCCAGGCTCCGATAAAGGTAAACAGCATCACTGTCGCCAGTGCCGGTTTTGCTAAAGGTAAAATGATCCGGGAATAAATACCGAATTCCGAACAGCCATCGATTTTTGCGGCGTCGGATAGTTCGTAAGGGATCGTCATAAAGAATTGCCGTAATAGAAAGATAAAAAACGCGCTCCCGAAAAAGCTGGGGACGATTAGCGGTTTAAAGGTACCGACCCAGCCCAGCGTTTTGAAAATGATTAATACCGGAATCATAGTTACCTGAAATGGCAGCATCATGGTGCTCAGGAGAATAATAAATACGATATTTCTGCCTTGCCATGGGATGCGCGAAAAACTATATCCGACTAAGGAACAGGAAATAACCGTTCCCAACACAGAAAAGAAACAAATAAATAGGGTGTTTTTTAAATAAGTTAAAAAGGGAATATAGGATAATGCAATCGAATAGTTCGACCATTTTGCTGGAGAGGGAATCCAACCCGGCGGAATTTGGAATAGTTGGGTATCAGATTTTAATGAGGTTGCAATCAACCAGTAGAATGGTAATAGGAAACTGATACCAACTCCCATTAAGACGAGATGGATAACGATCGATTTAATCAGCTGTTTACATTTCATAGGTTATTTCGTTTCACCGGCATAATATATCCAGCGGGCTGAACTCTTAAATACCGTTATGGTACATAGTAGGGTTATCAGGAACAATACCCAAGCCATGGCGGAAGCATATCCCATTTTAGAAAATAAAAAAGCGTTATTGAATAAATAGAGGGCATAAAACAGGGTGGTATCTTGCGGCCCGCCGCGGGTCATAATCCAGACTTGGGTAAAATACTGGAATGAGCCGATTATTCCCATGATCACATTAAAAAAGATTACCGGGCTTAACATCGGGAGAGTGATATGCCATAGTTTTCGCCATGCAGTAGCGCCATCAATTTCTGCTGATTCATAGAGTTGTTGCGGTACATCTTGCAACCCGGCCAGGAAAATGATGATGGTATTGCCGACTCCCCAAACACCCATAAATATCAGTGCTGGTTTCGCCCAGAATGGGTCATCGAGCCAACCCGGGGCGCTGAGGTTAAATTGCCTAAGTATCGGTACTAGTAACGTATTGATTAATCCCATTTGCGGATTGAATAGCCATAACCATAAAATGGATAACGCTACTACCGGCGTTATGGATGGGAGATAATAGATGGTGCGATAGAAAGCAAGCCCGCGAACTTTTTGATTCAAGAAAATAGCTAACGCTAAGCTTGCGATAAGACCAATAGGTAACCCCAGGAAAACCATGTAGATGGTGTTATATAACGATTTCCAGAATAAGGGATCGTGGAATAACAGCGTTGTATAATTTCCGAATCCGATAAATTTCGGACTGGAAATCGCATCGTAATAGCATAACGAATAATAGAACGAGGCGATGACCGGATAACCAATCAACACCGTAAATCCAATTAACCAGGGAGAAGCGAATAATAAGCCATTTCTTAAATTGCGGGTTTCGGTTTTCGTCATAGGAGCAATTAATATTTAGCGTATTGCAGTGCTTCATCAAGCGACTTTTGGATTTTTATGGTGACTTCATCAAGGAGCAGTTTCGGGTCCCCTTTCCCATGAATCGCATAATCTTCAGCACGACCTAATTCAGTGAGATATTCCGTCCAAATCGGCATCTGGGGTGGACCAAAAGCGTTAGGGCCGCCAACAAGTTCAGTAGCGAACTTAAATATCGGACGATTGGTAAACTCCGGCATTTGTGCGACCACTTTTAATGGAGGAATATTATCTATCCCAACACAAAATTCTTTTACCTGTTCCGGCTGGGTTAACCAATTGAGAAGCTCCCACGCTTGATCCGGGTGTTTTGAATCTTTCGGAATGACGAAGACACTACCACCCACAGTAACCGTATTTTTTCTTCCCCCGGGCGGAACCGGGGCAGGGAAATAACCATAATGGAAATTTTTTGAATAGCGGTTAATAAATTGCTCGCACCATTCTCCGGCAGGCATCATCCCGATTTTCCCGGCAAATAAACCATAGAATCCGCCATAGGTATTGGCATACGTAATGTTATTAAACGTGCTGCGAAAGGAATCGACTTTACGTAAATCATATTTTTTACCATACGATGCCAGCCACCGTAACGCGGCTACATTTTTCGGGTCGTTAGCGGTAACCGTTTTCGTTTTCGGGTCATAGAATCTGCCGCCGAAGACATAGCCCCACCATGAAATAGTTTCCGGGCGATATCCGAATCGAATCACATTTCCCTGGGGATCGAATTGGGCGAGTTTGGCGGTATATGCATCAAGTTCAGCAATCGTTTCCGGAGGTCGGTTCGGGTCCAGCCCGGATTGTTTAAAAGCATCCCGGTTATAGATGATAAACCTGGAATTGGTAGTTACATTCAACGCCCAGGTATGCCCGTTATATTGGAACATATCCCAAATCCCGGGCATATATTCTTCCGCTTTACGTCCCGATTTTTGTAGATAATTATCTAACGGAATCAAAGCGCCTCGCATCGCATATCCGGCGAGATCATCTGCCCAAATCGCAGAACATACATCCGGCGGATCGCCGGCTGCAAAAGCGATTTTTACTTTCTCATATGACCCGGCGACACTGAAAATATTAACTTGGATATTCGGATGCGTTTCATTAAACCGGTTGATTAGTTTCCGCTGGATTTCTAATTCATGGCCGGACCAGCCGGTCCAATAGGTGATACTAGTCTTATTTAGCACCTGATTATTCCGGCATCCGGTGAGTAAGCAGAGAATGGTAATACAGAAAATGGGGATAATAAATCGAAATCGCATTATCATTTTCACGTTAGATTGGTATATCTTTTTCGAATCCATTTAGACTTTTGAAAAGCAAAATATCCAATGGAGAGTTTGCTTTTCTATATCTTGTATTAAGAAAATGTGGTTTATAACTCTATATTAATCAAGGTAAAATCAGGTTCCCTATTAGGGAAACTGATTTTTATATCTGTCTATACCAGCTTAGAAATCCATTTAAAAACCATTAATTCAAGATAAGATTAATTAATTCAATGTTATATCATAGTTTCAACCTGTACACAACCTATTTTCCCTTAAGGGGATAAAGACGAACGAGATAATATCTCGTTCGTACCAACTCCGGTTCATAAAAGTGTCTTATTCCGAGAAAAAGTCAAATAATTCGAGAGGGATAGGTAAACTGGTCTGATATACCTCAAGTTCGTTGATCATGGTCCATAAATTTCCGGGTGGTACCAGAACACAACGGATATACCTACCGGAAAATCCATCACCATTCCATTTGTAGATGTTCGTTCCGCGATCGTATATCGCCCCCGGTTTCGGTGCATTGCCGACAAACGTATAGCTAGTTCCATTAGTCGAAGTAGAAACCATCATATATTGCGGTTCATATATCGCCGCAGTTGTATCGCGGAGGCAATATCCCCAAACATCGGTGATATCAGTATACACCGAACCTAAATCGAGAGTGATGATAGGATATGCACCCGGATTAAACCAGCCGAGTTCTGAACTCCAGTTATTATCCGGAATCAGTCCATCAGTCAATTCGCCACCGCTATCGGGATACGTGGGTGAAGGAGAAGGAGTAACCGTATAAGTTTTGTGCAATGCGAGATTGGTTTTTGCCGGTATATCAATGCCGTTTATATACGCAGAATAATTACTATAGAGCAGCGATTGGGTAACTCCTTTATTTGGGCTCATATAATAGGGGAATTCCCAACAGGTGAAATTGGCGACATAAGGATTCTCTAAATCGATCTGGGTGGTGATACGGTCGATAGACGCGGATTGCCAGGTGGAGGTATCGCTGAATATCTCTAGGTCTGACCATAAGATTCGATGTGTACTATCGGTTGCCTGTTTAACAGCGGAAAAATATGCGGTTACCTGAATGAAATATGAACTCGATGAAGTATAGTTTTTCGCTTGAGCTCCAACCCCATCCTGCAGCATAATCAGGTCGAGTGAAGTAGCTTCAGATAGGGTACTCATCCACCATCCTTTCCAACTGGTCGGGTCCATGGCTAATTGATAATTGAAATAGGGGGCTAAAGAAACGATTTTCGTCGAATCTTTAGCATGACAATAATCACTCACTGGGCGAAGATAATGGTTGACTAGATTCTGCCGGCTGCTTTCTAATCGAGTAGTCCAGTTATCCGTTTCGGTAGGGATATACCAACCTTGCCAGGAAGAATGAGAATTATATAGAGCATATAGTTCATTAATAACCGTTTTGTTCTTCTCGGTAATCGTATCTAGATAGGTAGTATTCGCTTCATTATTCCACCAGGCAGCTTCATAAACCAGCCCGAGATGAACGGTCATTCCAGTGGTGTCAGCGATAGTGAGAATTTTATCCAACGGTTGGCCGAGAACAGTTACTCCGGATAAAGAACACCCGGGATAAAAAGCGCTAGAATCGAATACCGCATAAGCGCAGATGACGGTATTCATATTCACTGCGCGCATCGCTGCCAAGTCTTGTCCCCAGCGGATTAACGACCAATTGGCATTATTCTTATCGATTTGGAAAAACGCGCCGTCAAGCCCGCGAACCGCAAAAGCTGTAGCAATCAAGAGGATAGTAAAGAAAATTAAGATAATTGTTGCAGAAGCGAGAAATGATTTTTTTGATTGACTAGTTTTTTGCTTTTCGTGACAGCAATAGTACCTATACATAGAATATCTCTTTCAAAAAACAGTTTAATGCACCCGTGAACATAAATCCAGCGAAAAAAAACCTAGTTTACTATAAAAATAGGTAGACTATCTTATGATAAGACAGAGGTAGGTGTCAAAATAAAGCATAGAGTTTTTTCTTTACATTACTCATATCATAAATACCAAAAAGAGTTTTAAGTCTATTTTAAATATTAAAACCAGTCGTATATTCAGCATCTTTTCAGGAAGCTAAAGCTAAATTTATGTAGAAAAAACTATTTATGTTAAATATAAATTAACAGCGAAATATTTTACAATTTGTGTAGTAAGTAAAATTTAGCTAAAATCCGATTTTTGTACTCAAAAATGCCGAAATCACTAGTAAACTCAGGGGAATTAAGGCAGTGCGATAAAAATAACTGATATACAATAGCTGTTTTGCCTTTATAGAAAAGAACAAAAAAAGAGGTAAAATTGAAAAAAAGACTTGACAAACAGAGATTATTTATGCATATAATTATCGCTATCGATAAAAAGCTATTTATTATTTTTCTATTTATATTTTAATAAATATCTGGATGGATAATAAGTATGCGGAAATGAAAAATTAGAAAAATATTAATCGATATCTCGAAACCGATAGGGTATTTTTTTGATTTATTATAAGGGGATTATTAGCTATGAGCGATAAATTAAATATTGGGAAAAAGAACTGGAAAAAGAAGTTCCCCCGCTGGCCGGAATTCAATGGCAAAGAGGAAAAAGCATTATTATCAGTTTTGCATGGGAGTCGATGGGGTTGCTTAGAAGGGGATAAAGTAAACGAGTTTGAAAAGAGATTTGCTGCCTATCAGGATGCGAAGTATGGTGTCGCGGTAACGAATGGTACTGCTGCACTACGAATAGCATTACAAGCAGCGGGAATCCAAGCTGGTGATGAAGTCTTGGTCCCGCCATATACCTTTTTAGCAACAGCGACTGCAGTTTTAGAAGTAAATGCCATCCCGGTCTTCGTAGATATCGATCCTAATACCTATAATATCGATCCCACCTTAATCGAGTCGGCGATAACGAAAAAGACTAAAGCGATTATTCCGGTTCATTTTGCCGGGTTGGCCGCGGATATGGATAAAATCAATCGGATAGCAAAAAAGCATAAATTAGTGGTGATTGAAGATGCCTGCCATGCACATGGTGCGGAATGGAAAGGAACGAAACTCGGGGCGATTGGTGATATGGGAGTATTTAGTTTCCAATCCACCAAAAATATGACTGCCGGTGAAGGCGGAATCATTTTAACCAATAATCCCAAATATGCCAGACTCATCCATTCCTATGCGAATTGTGGTAGAGAAGAAGGTCGGGCTTGGTATGGACATTATCGGCTTGGTGGGAATCATCGAATGACCGAATGGCAAGGAGCGATTTTATTAGCGCAACTTACCCGGTTGGAATCGCAAACTAAATGCCGGGATGCGAATGGAAAATATCTCGATAGCCAATTAGAGAAAATCCCGGGAATCCTGCCCCTAAAACGGAATATTGGTGAAACCCGGCATTCATATCATATCTATATGTTCCGATATAAAAAAGAATATTTTAATAATATCCCAAAAGCTAAATTCGTTGCGATGCTGGCTAAACAAGGGATACCGATAAGTATCGGATATCCGATACCGCTATATCAGCAGCCATTGTTTGTAGAACGGAACTTCGGTCCATATGCAGAATCAGCGAAAAAAGTCAAATATGGTACCGTAAAATGCCCGGTTTGCGAGACCGCTTGTTATGAAGAAGCAGTATGGATAATGCAATCGGTTATGCTGGGTAAGAAAAAAGATTTAGATAATATCGTCCAGGCGATTAAGAAGCTTCAACAGAAGCTGAATAACCAGATTTAGTATAAGTTTTGTTGACAAAGAGTATAAACTGTACAAAACTATTATTAAATAAGTATCGATATCCATAATTATTGATAATAAAATAAGAGACGTAAGATAATCTAAAATTAGAAAGGAGGGATAAGTAGATGAAATATCATAAATTAAGTTTAAAGACATATAATAACTATTTGAAAGGATGTGTCAGTATGAATTTGAGTAAATATGTGTTAATTATCACTTTAGTGCTAGTATGTGCCAGTTTTGGTTTCGCGAAAAAGTATAGCGATGCGCCTGCTGGTCAGGGAACCTCAACGGTAGGAACGACATTAAGTGATTATACCAGTTTATATGAAGCATCGCTAGATTTTAATTCCACCGCAAATACTGGTTCATGGACGTTGGAAATTATGACCGATTTAAGCGAAGCGACTAGTGTAGCTTTTGCGAATACGCTCGGTGCTGGTTCTACCGTAACCATAAAACCCGGTACAGGAATTACCGCGACCGTAACTTTTTTACAGGCAGGAGATAATACTGTTTCTGCACACTTATTAGTCGGTTGTTTACTATCCGGATATACGCCATCATATAAGATGGATGGGTTTACTATAGATGGTTCAAACAACGGAACTAATTCCCAAGACCTGACTTTCCAAAATGTAACCGGGAGCACCGGTAATCTATCATATACGCGAATAGTCAGTGTTGTTGGCGATAGTGATGGTGTAGTAATAAAGAACTGCAAATTTATTAACAATACCACCAATGGTGCCTATATAAATTCTACAATACGATTCGGAACATATGCTGGAAGTGTACCGGATAATTGGACAGTACAAAATTGTTATATCGTTGCCACTAGCAGTCAAATCGGTATCGGTATAGCTTCGGGAACCGGTGGTACAGTTTCAGCCGGAACAGCACAACAAGGCTGGTCGATTATCGGAAATACGGTTCATGGTGTTCGAGCAGCAATTTACTTGACGAATAATGCTAATGGTACGATTGCAAATAATACTATTCGCGTAGACGGACCAAACGGTATGACCGGTGGTTGGGGTATCAATCATGAAAACAGTAACCGTGCTGGTGGATGGACCATCAACATCTATAATAACAATTTTGACAAACTGCAAACCGCGAATATCTATACGAGTTTAAATCCACTCAGTGTATCTTGGGGCATGATTGGTATATTGTTGCAAGGAGCGTATGCGAGTGCTGGCGCTACCTATAATGTCTACAATAATATGATTGGTGGATTTAATATTACCAGTACCGCAGTCAATACCACCCAATTTAACTATCAAGCTATCAGAATTACCAATGGTTATCCCACTACCAATATATTCTATAATACCATTAACATGCCGAATTTTGGTGAATGGGCGTTTACTCCAAATAGATGTTATGCAATTGGTTGGTATACCACAGGATATTTTAATGCCGGTGGTGTTCTTAACGTAAAGAACAACATCGTTCGACAGATGCAACCGAATGGCGGGATATTCTATAGTACCCCAACAGGAGCACCAATCGTTTCAGACTATAACGATTTGGTAGTATCGGGTACCGGTCCATTTTTAGCATTAATTGGTGTTGCAACAACATCAACATTAGCTGATTGGCAAACTACTGCAAGCCAAGATTCAAATTCATGTAGTGTTGATCCTACTACAACATCGCCAGGGACATGGGTTTCAACGACTAATATGCATTTTACCGGTGGTAGTGCTTTTCCACTAAAAGCTGGGACCCCAATATCGATAACTACCGATATTGATGGTGATACTCGAGATAGTTCGAAGCCATGGCCTGGATGTGATGAAGTTCCAGGTG
>JBHGBB010000088.1:0-14421 GCA_041946755.1 bacterium
AACGGTTTTAATACTTCCATTCCGGATTTCATCGCTCGCGCGGCAATCAATACTTCTGGAACATAAATCTCGTTATTCTTGAACTTCGAACCTACCACACTCATGCCGGTAATTAATCCTTCACTCAGAATCTTACCTACCGGAACCCCTTCTTGTACTGCCGCTTCGGTTAAGGCCTTAACCTCTATACTTTTGCCTTTTAATAGATTATCAGCTATCGCTTGTAAATCAGCCATACTTTCTCTCCTTAATTAAATATAGATTTCCTTAAATTAAATTACATTTTCTTGGAGATAGATTAACTATCCCAAAATGTAATTATGTTGTCTTAAACCAATTAAGAAATCAGTTTGTAAAGTTTGCAAACTGATTCTAGCCAATAAAATCAATAGTTTATAAGTATCTTGAATTTTTCTCCATTGGCGAAAAATTCAAGTTCTATCATTTATCAAGCAAGTTGGACACTTTCCAATTTGCTCATAATATTAACTTTTTTAATGAAACTTATGCTAATTATGGTAATCAAGCCAGACTTATTCTTCAAGAACGTCAAAAATTCAAACCCTCGGAATAATGCTAGTTTATTCCAATAAGTTGTTTTGCTTTATCGACCGCAGATCCGGCATCAGGAGCATAGCCATCCGCACCGATTTGTATACTATATCGTTGTGTTACCGGGGCACCACCAACCAAGATTTTTACCTTTTCTTTTAATCCCGCTTGGCTGATTGCAGCAATTGTTGATTGCATCGATATTTTCGTTGTGGTTAATAACGCTGACATCGCCAAAATCTGCGGCTGATATTCGTTTACTGCAGCAATGAACCGATCTGAACTGACATCTATACCCAAATCAAGCACTCGAAATCCAGCTCCTTCCAGCATCATCCCAACTAAATTTTTCCCGATATCATGCAAATCACCTTTCACAGTACCGATTACGACTGTGGCTATCGGTTCTATTCCGGATTGGGTGAATAACGGCTTCAATACTTCCATCCCGGATTTCATCGCCCGCGCAGCAACCAATACTTCCGGAACATAAACTTCATTATTCTTAAATTTCGTACCCAGATGGATCATGCCGGCAATCAATCCCTCATTGAGTATCTGACATACCGGTACATTTTCCTGTAACGCAGCTTCTACTAAATCTTTAACTTCTTTAGCTTTACCTTTAAATAAATTATCCGCAATTTTCTGTAAATCTGCCATATAAATAAACTGAAAACTATTTTGTCTTTCTTTCTATGTAAAAAAAGCCAAAATTATTCCTTATGAGTAAACTATTTTCCTTATACTATATTTTAGAGTATAACCCGAATTGGTCGGACCAATTCGGGTTATACTCCAATATATTCTCTTATACATCAAAATTCTATACTTAGTATAACTAGAGATAATTCAATAAGTCTAGAAGTATTATGCGATATTTTAGTATAATCTTGCGGTTTAGACAACCTTTTTTCGATATTTAGCTGGGGTTATTCCTTCTTCCCGTTTAAAGATTCGACCGAAATAACTCTGGTCGGTAAATCCTACCGATTGAGCTATTTCCGCCAAGCTCAACTCATGATTCTGCATCAATTGTTTAGCTTTTTCAATCCTGGCTAAATTCAAATAATCGCTGAATGTGGTATCAAGCTGCTCTTTGAACAGGTGACTTAAATAGAATGGACTCCGATGCACTCGATTGGCAACTTCGGAAAGGGTAAGTGGAGTAGTGCTTTTTTTACGGATATAATCCAGCGCTTCCGAAATAACCTTGATTTTCTCAATATTCCGTTTCTCATATACTTGCGCTGAAAATCGATCAAGCAGTTTAATTAACCAGAAGCTTATCTGGTCTTGTTCATCCATTTTCGCCAACTCCGCTAAATCCGCATATTCTGTACCTAAAATCTCTTCCAGTCTCGCTCCGGCTTCAACTGCAACTCGAGATAACATCCCAACCAACTCGATAATCCGGGCTTTAACCAATTCCGGCCGCGCTTCATCTTGAAATAGAATCGAACCCAGGATGGTATTTAAAATCTCTTTCGCACCGATCAAATCGCCTAACCGAACCTTATGGATTAACTCTTTCTCAATCGAGCGGGAATACCCGAGCGGTATCCCTTGCTGTTTGCGTAATGCTATTTCTTCTGCCAGCCGCATCTGCTGTTCGGTTATTTTTCGGCGCTGTTCGAGAGATTCGTATCCTAATTTAATCAGGTGGGTGGCGATGAGATAGAGGAGTTCCGCTTCTGCTTTAACCTTCTTAACGGAAAGAACGGCTATACTGGATAAAGATTGATTTATTACTTCTGAAGATAAGCCATATTGCGATGCCAATTTTATAATTTGTGTATACGAAAAATCATCCAATTCATTATTCAGTATCTGTCCGCAAAATAAAGCACCCAGCTCTTCATCGCTGACTACCAGCGGAACCACCCATTCCATCAAACCGAAATCGCAAATATAATAATAAGGCCCGCCCCACCGAATCGCTTCTTGAATCGCGTTTTTCATCATTGCTCGGCATCGAGTTTCTCCGGCTGAAGTCGACTGCACTAATGAACAGAATTTACATTGCTGGCTGAATTTCCTAGGATAAGTTATCAATTTGCCTTCCATATCAACCAAACGAACATTCAAAGAAGTCGTTTCCGTGAAATAAGAAAGAAACTGATCGAGAACGGTGATATTAATTAATTCGGATAACATAACGGTTTATTTCCCAATAATAATTATAGCAAAATTCGATTTAACTCATATGAATTCCAGTGTAATTTTGAATAAAACTGAATATCCAATGTTATATATAACAAAAAAAATAACGTATGGATATCATCGGCTATGTTATTCTCATGGTAAATCTATTCCTCGGATTCGGGGTTGCGATTCCTTTATCTAAATATCTTGGTGGTTTGGATGGAATATCTTTCCGGCAGTGGCAGATATATCTGATTTTACTCGGAGTTTATTTTATTGAAAGTATCTCGTTCGCGGCAGGTATGGCTTCCAATATCTTCTCGATTCCCTTAAGCTTTCTTTGGGGAATAATTATACGAAAAAACCTGCCTCGATTTACAGCTCCACCAAGAAAACTAATTACCGCAACGACCCTGTTTTCAGCATATACCAGTTTACCGGCATTATCCATGCTCGTATGCCCGATGGTATTAGCTATTTCCGGTTGGGCAATATTCAGTCCTACCACTGGCTTGAAATTCGGCATCCCGGGTTTCTTTCCCTGGCCGGTGAATACAATTTGCGGATTCTTTTTCACAGTAGGACTCTCTGCGTTATTTGGTAAAACGATTATCGCAACCGGTATGATAGCCTTGAAATTAAGAATGATATATCAAAAGCAATAGAATTGAGATTCATTGTTCTCTGTAACACAACTGAAAAACAGTTGACAGATTCCTTTCAATTTGTCTATAATCTTAAGTCTAAAAATAATATTTTTATTAAAATAAAAAGGAAAGTAATTATGAAATCAGCTAAATTGATATTAATACTTGCGATAGGATTAGGTTGTGCAATTTTATTTTTCAATATCTCTGGCTGCTGCCCTTGTTTTATAAAGCATGATCAATCCTCAGCATCAAAAACTAAGATATGTGAAAATAACCTAAAAAACATTGAGATAGCTAAACACCTTTGGGCAGTAGATCATCAGAAAAACGATGATACCATACCAACCTGGAATGATTTATTAAGTACGGCTTCCCCAGGACCATACTTATCCCAAATGCCGAAATGCCCGGATGGTGGAACCTATACCCTTAATGCGGTAAACCAAAATCCGACTTGTAATATTCCCGGACATAGCCTTAAATAAATCTGTTCAGTCCTGATGATTAGTCGCATATTTCGGAGTAATAATCGACAAATATAGCTACCCTGTTATCTTCAAACGGTATCAATTTAAGATACCTAACCTGTAAAAATCTTGCATGGGATTTTAACCAATATACCCAATTCGAAAATAATTCTGGAATTCGTTTGACAATCCCTTTTCTACCCTTATATAATGATAGGTAATTGAAACAATATATCTACCATCGAGAGAAAGGAATCCAATAATTATGAAATGCGTTAACCGCTTAGTAAGACTTGGTATTGCTTTCAGTTTGGTAATTTATTTCGTTTCCCTATTCGGTTGTTTCAGTACAGTATTTAAAAGAGATACAACTACTTTAAATCACACCAAAATATGTAAAGATAATTTAAGAATATTGGACCGGGCTAAACAACAATGGGCATTGGATAATAAGAAACCGGCTGATGCTGCTCCGACCATCAACGAGTTATGGGATCAACATTATATCAGTGCTATTCCAGTTTGCCCGTCAGGTGGAATTTATACCCTTAATGTGGTAAGTAAATATCCTACCTGTAGTATTCCAGGTCATACCATTGCATATAATGGTTTAAAGTAATACCAGAAACCGGGTTTGTCTTTTTATAAGGAAATAAATATAATTAAGATTTTTATGAGAAAATCGAGTATAATAATTACCATTTAGTATAATTTTCCGTTATCAAACGGCTTTATTTTTGAAAGGGTATTTATATGGAACAAGACGGACGTATGAGGAAACAAGGATTATTTATTACAGTTGATGCTAATATCGGTGCTGGAAAGACTAACGCCTGCCATGCGATTGTTTCGGCAGCGAGCGCTAACGGCTGGCCTGCCCGGGTGTTGGAAGAACCGACCAACCACCCGAAATTCTCGCATTTTTTGAATCGGTATTATGAAGACCTGCGTACCGGGAAAAATACCGGCGGTGGTTTCGGCATGCAAATGTTTATGCTCTGTCAACGGTATGAACAACACCGGTTGGCAGTAGAACTCGCCTGGGGTCAACAAGGTATGGTAGTCGTTCAAGACCGACCGATATATGGAGATACGGTGTTTGCTACTACAGCTATGGAACGCGGATTCATGACCAAAGAAGAATATGAACTCTATGTCAATGTTTTTCGGAATATGAGCCGGGATGTTATGCCGCCGGATTTATTTATTTTCCTTGAAGTGCCACCGGAAGAGTGTTATCGTAGAATGGAAAGCCGGGCAAGAACTGAAGAAGAAGGAGTTCCACTCGATTACCTGCAGCATTTGGATAAGAATTATAAATTATTAATTCAAGAAATGCGCCGTCGTGGAGTCCGGGTAATGTGTGTTGATTGGAAAGAATTTGGCCCGCCGGTTGAACTCTGGAAACAAATTCTGCGAATGGTGATTTCTTCCGACTCCTGGTATGAACAGCTAACCTTTTCATTCGCGAAACATGCCCGGATGCCGATAGTTACTCCGGAAAAACAGCAGGATGCTTCAAACGGTAAGTAAAAAATACCAGGGATTTATATCTCACCAAATAGCAATATTGATTACAGATGGAGATTGTTTCTATGGTGCCGAAGGGGGGAGTTGAACCCCCACGAGGGGTGAACCTCGGTGGATTTTGAGTCCACTGCGTCTGCCAGTTCCGCCACTTCGGCAATGAAAGGTTTTGGCGAAAGATATTAAACTAGAACATAAATTTTACTCGGTATTATATCGTTTTGGCAAGAGCTATAGGGGCTAAATTTATTTAGCCCCTATTTTTTGGATATCTAACCAAGCTCGAATCAGGTCGCATAGATTATGCTGCGAATACTGGTGTAAGGTCAGTAATGGTGAAGTATGTCCGGCAATAATCGCCGAGATACGTTTCGGTGCATCATCTGGATCATATAAACATAAAATCGGCTTATTTTGATGTATTGCAGTAGCTATTTCATACCCTACTCCTAAACTGGGTATCGATACTTCAGCAATCATTAAATCCGATTCTGCTAATTGCTGCATATCTCTCAGATATATTTCTTGCGGATCGGGAGGTTCTCCTTTTCCATCATCAGTAACATTCGCATCCGCCACCTGCGGGCTGGTAATCCGATGGCCAAGAGCTTGAACAGTTTCTGTTATCTGCTGATAAACAGAAATTTTCTGGCGGCCGGCAGCAATTGCACCGGATAAATATATATTCATAATCTACTTTTTATTCTCAACCTTTTTCCCGGTTTTAACTACCGTAGTCTGCAATACTTCTTTGGTTTTATCGTCTTGAATAAAAACCACCAGCCTGAGATTCGCATAATTCCATACCGGATTGACCGCAAATGTCTTATCAACTATAACCGGCTCAGTGCCTTGGAATTTTACCTGGTCTTCAGTTAAAATATTGCGAACCACAAACCGATGATATTTTCCATTAACATTGACATTATCTTCAGCAATAACCCAACGCAGTTTTAAATTTGAAGAGGTTATAGGATTAATCTGAGTAATGGTCGCTTTCACCAACCCAGTTTGTTCTCCGATAACTCCCGATATAGTTAAAGTTACTTTCGAAACAATGGCAAGTCGCTTTTGAATATTTTTATCATAGTAGCTTTGCATATTCTCTGCAACACCTGATATCGGGACAATGCCATCAAATATAACAGTCGGAAATCCTGGTACTCCGTACCCTAAACTTCGTGATTCAGTTTTACTATTACTTATCTCATCGTTAACATGATATTCCAGCATAACAAATTTCGTTGGCCCGTATTTTTCAAATAACATACTTAATGCCGGTTCGGCATAAGTACAGGGTACACACCAGGTTGCAGTAAAATATTCTGCAAGAACGGTTCGTTGCGGTGTAGGTACAGCGGCAGCAGGAGAAATCGAAGCGTTTCCGATAACAAAAATAAGAATAGAAACTAAAGTTATTAATCTAGATAAATTGGTCTGTTTCATAGCGAACTCCTTTATTGTAGTATAATTTAATTTCATTAGACTAGTCTATATTAATAGACGTTATCTTGACCAAGCAGATTCAGATTAAGTATAATTTTATTAATTATGAATGGTATCTTATATTTAGTCAGTACTCCTATAGGTAACTTAGAAGATATAACCTATCGCGCAGTTAAGGTTTTAAATGAAGTAGATTTAATCGCTGCCGAGGATACTCGGCATACCCGGATTCTATTAAATCATTACCAGATTCAGAAACCCATTACCAGTTACCATGATTTTAATAAGTATATTAAAGGAAAAGAACTCTTAATTGAACTCCAATCCGGCAAAAAGATAGCTATGGTAACCGATGCTGGCACTCCGGGTATTTCCGATCCTGGTTACTTTCTTATTAATTTAGCTATCGAATCGGGTATACCGGTAATTCCAATTCCCGGCCCGACAGCGTTAATTGCTGCAATTTCTACCTCGGGATTACCGACCGATAGTTTCTTATTTTTAGGATTCTTGCCCCGTAAAACCATCGCCCGACAGAATAAATTACATACGCTTGCTGAACTGGAATGTACTTTAGTATTTTATGAATCACCATTTCGAATCGCCGGACTCTTGCAAGATATCCACACCGTTTTCGGCAACCGCCGCATTGTTATCGCTCGTGAACTAACCAAAAAGTTTGAAGAAATCATCCGCGGAACGGTATCTGAAATCATCACGGATACTGCTCATAAAACCTGGAAAGGTGAAATAGTGGTAGTACTGGAAGGCAAGAAATAATTTTACGCCACTTTATCTAAATTCTTATGCCACCGATAGACCGTAGACGCAAATTCCGTAGACGAAGTTTAGTCTTATTAATCCTCCTTATCTTATTTATTAATCTTATTGACTGGATTTATTACTTAACGGTCCGCGAAACACTTGATGATGAGTTGGGTCTACGTTTGATTTATATTGCTAATACCGCAGCATTGTCTATCAATGGGGATATGATCAGTCAATTGAAACCTGGAGAGGAATTGAAACCGGAATATCGCGCTATCCAGACTCAGTTAAACACCTTAAAATCACTCAATGCATTACGTGAAATATTTATTATCGATAGTGACCAGCAAACGATAGTTGATGCTAATATTCAGACTCCGATTGGATATCGAAACCGGTTGTTAGAAGTTGATGCATCAGAAATCGATTCCGCATTAAAAGGAACGCCACAAGCATCGATTTTATATTCATTGAAACAAGATTACTATAAACGGGGATATGCGCCGATCCGAAATCAAGCGAATCAAGTTGTTGCAGTACTGGGATTAGAAGCTGGAGCGCATTTTTCTCATACCATAATCCGGATTCGGAATAGTCTCATCATTATGGGATTGATTAGTTTACTATTAATTATCGCGGTGATAATCACGTTAAACCGGCTATATAGTGCATTATGGAAATATGAAGAGCAAATATTATCTGCAGATAAATTCCGCGCAGTAGGTCAGCTGGCTGCTGGGGTAGCGCACGAAATTCGAAATCCTCTAGGGATAACCCGGGGTACTGCAGAGTTGCTTAAAGATGAACTGGATAATAAAGAACAAATGTTAACTCGGATTAACGATATTATCGCAGAAGTCGACCGGATGAATCTCATTGTCACTAATTTTCTCGATTTCTCGCGGTTTACCCCCTTGCAGGTGGAAGAGCAGGATATCCATGAGCTGATTGATAAAACATTACAGTTATGCCAATATCAACTAGAACAAGCGCAGATCAAGTGTATCAAAAAGTTTACTTCGGATTTACCGAAAGTGAAGGTCGATGGACACCAATTGATTCAAGTGTTTTTAAATCTTATCCTTAATGCTCGGGATGCGATGTCAACCGGGGGAACACTCACCATAGTAACGAGTGCAACAAGGAATTTTATTCTGATTACCATTCAAGATACCGGAATTGGAATTAATTCACAGCAGCTGCTACATTTATTCGAACCATTTTATAGCACTAAAAAGGATGGTATCGGACTTGGATTAGCGATATCGAAACGGATTATCGAAGACCATCATGGAACCATCGAAATCGCTAGCGAAACCAATCAAGGTACGACTGTTAGAATTAGTTTACCGATATAAAAAAGGGCGAGATGATCTCGCCCTTATAACATTTCAAAATCTAGACACTCCTAAATTTAAATCAGAATTTCTTTAACCACTTCGATAGTCGCGGCAGCATCTCCGGTCGCTTGCGCTTTTTGTAATTCCGCTTTCTTGGCATAGATGAGTAGCGCTTTTTTCATAATATTGGCGAAAAACTCACGGGATAATGCCATCGCTTTAATCGGCTCAACGCGATAGGTAAACTGGTCTTCACCGAACCAGCCGTCGTAACCAGTATCGATTGCTGCATAACAGAAATCAGCAAATCGCCAGTTATCGCCAGTACCGGCAATCCGGTCTTCATCATTACTATGGTATTTGGCATTATTCAAATGGAAATTGGTTATCGGTACTCCGAACCGTTTAACGGTATATAACATCGAGCCGGGTTCAACCCCATACATTTGCTCATGACCATAATCGATTGCAACTCCCATATTTTTACCACCGCAAACTTCATTTACCGTTTTCGCAACTAATGCCGCTAAATGCGTAGTAGGCACTACCATGTTCCCTTCGCGCGGTTCTTTCAACTTCGCTTCGATACCAAACTTTAATCCATTGGCTTTCGCTTTTTTATTCATGGCAATACATCCTTCAATAAATCGATTGAGGATATCACCATAATTCACTTCGAAATTATAATCCCAGCCATCAGACCCCGGCCATAATGAAACACTTTTACAACCGACTTCTACCGCGATATCGATCCCTTGTAACGCTATTGCTAACGCTTCTTTCCGAATCTGTTTATTGGCATTAGTTACTCCACCTAATTTCCATTTCTGATCACCAAAAAGATTGGTATTCATGTTGGTAGGAGTAACTTTATATTGTTTCAAAGCAGCTTTAATAGTTTTGATGGTATCCGGGTCTTTTTTATATTTTTTATCGATAAATACTTCTTCATGGAATTCTACTCCTTGAATTCCGGCGGCGGCAACTCGTTTAATTTGGGCGGGAACTCCCGGCTCGAAATTCTTATCTTTACTGAAATATCCGGCGGTAGCGAAGCGGTCACAAAAATCGCCTGCTGCCCAATGTCCAGCAGCGAATTTTATCCCGAATTCAGTGAAAAACTGGCTGATTTTATCTCCTTTCAAATACCCGCGATACACAGTATTTAGCTTCGCCAACCCAGCGTTAGATATTTTCATTGAGTAATCTCCTTTTAAGATAAAAATGGCATTTTATTGGTATGATTATACCGATAAACCCTTGATTCTGCAATAATAAACCATTTTTTTATTCCGTTTTTGCTTGAAATAGGGTATACTAAATGCAAGTTTTTATTATTATTTCTCCCTGTTTATTTGAGAGATTTACCTATATGACATCACGCGACCGTGTAATTAAAACACTGCAGCATCAGGAACCGGATAAAGTTCCGCTTGATTTCGGGTCGATGCGTTCGACCGGAATTATGGCGGTTGCTTATCATCGGTTGAAAGAGCATCTCGGACTAACTACCGGGGTAACTCGAATCTATGATTGGATCCAGCAATTAGGTGAAGTTGAAAAAGAGATGCTTGATTTGTTTGAGGTTGATGTCGTTGATTTAGAAAATACTTCAATATGTCCTGACCGGCGTCGCTGGAAAAAATGGACTTTACCTGATGGTGCTCCGGCAGAAATACCCAGCGCACTTAACATGCGACGGATTAAAAATGCTTGGGTAGTTAAAGATAAACGCGGTAAGGTCGTATTCCAGATGCCGGATGGCAGCTATTATTTCTCTCCTGGTCCTGCCCGACCATTAGATAAAGCGAAAAATATAAAAGATGTGCGGAAATATAAATTCTATATATATACCGACCAGGAATTAGAACGGCTTCATCGTCGGGCTCAATGGCTCTATAAATATACCGATTATGCGATTATGGGCGGGTTCGGCGGTAATATTCTGGAATCCGGACAAGGATTACGCGGCTGGGAACAGTTCATGGTCGATTTGGCAAAAGACCCGGGATTCGCTGCGGAATTAATGGACCGGCTGGTAGAAACCCATCTAATCAATTTGCGGGATTATCTTGCTGCGGTTGGCGATTATATCCAAATCATCCAGATGGGCGATGATCTCGGTACCCAGATTTCTCCTCAGATTTCTCCCCAGATGTATGCGGAGTTAATCAAACCGCGGCATCAAAAGATATATCAGTATGTTAAAGAACATTCGCAGGTTAAAGTATTCCTGCATAGTTGCGGCTCGATCTATGATTTGATACCAGACCTGATTGATGCCGGGGTCGATGTATTAAATCCGGTACAGACTTCAGCGGCGAAAATGGAACCGAAAAAGCTGAAAGAGAACTTCGGCGACCAACTTGTTTTCTGGGGTGGAGGCTGCGATACTCAAAGTATCTTAGCGACTGCAACTCCGAAACAAATCGAGCATCATGTTAAAGAGCGAATGAAAATCTTTGCTCCGGGAGGCGGGTTCGTTTTCTGCCAGGTGCATAATATCCAGGCGAATGTACCGGTGGAGAATATCGTTGCGATGTTTGAAGCGGTTAAGAAATATCGGAATTATCCGATTCGCTTGTAGTTTAGAATAAATATTACAATCTGAAAAAATAGAAAGCAGACTTTATTTCGATAAGTCTGCTTTTTTTTGGGATTCATTTCTCTCAGTTATTATCTCTTCGGTAGGAATGGTTTTAATAGTCGGGAAAGTAGCACCAAGGGTAAACCAACGACATTAAAATAATCTCCGGTTATCCGGTCGACAAACAAGGCTCCTTTCCCTTGAATTCCATAACTACCGGCTTTATCAAACGGGTCGCCGGTAGCGATATACTCATCAATCTCTTTCTGTGCTAGTTTGCGGAACGTTACATAGGTTATACTATGCCCGAGTTTAATGCGGTTGGATTTCACATCAAGCACTGCAAGTCCGGTAATAACCCGATGGGTTCGCCCGCTTAAGATAGAGAGCAGTTTCCGGGCATCATGTTTATCTTTCGGTTTCCCTAATATCTGCCGGTCGATGACTACGATGGTATCCGCACCGATGATGATGCCGGTCCGATATTTTTGGGCAACGACTTTCGCTTTCGCTATGGCTAACTGCCGGGCGGTTCGAATCGGATTGGAGTTGGTATACTTCGATTCATCTATATGACTGGGAACGATTCTATATTTCAGTCCGATTTGGGTTAATAACTGGGCACGACGCGGGGATTTTGAGGCTAGGATTATCTGCATGCACTACTCATTTCACATTTAGCATTTAGCATTTTACATTTTACCTTGAATTATTTATTGTTTTCTTCTTCTTCAGCATTATCTTCTTCTTGTTCTGGTTGCGGTTTATTTTTCCCTTTTGGTTTAATGTTGTTTTTATAAGCATCGAATTCATATGCCAGGCAGCACATCAATCGGCCGCATAATCCGGAAATTCGGGTTGGATTCAAGGCTAAATTCTGGGCTTTCGCCATTTTCATCGAGACTGATGGCAGTTCATCAATTGAGAACATGGTACAGCAGAGCTGGTATCCGCAACTCCCTACCCCACCTAAGAGACTCCCTTCATCCCGGGCCCCGATTTGCCGGAGTTCGATTTTCGCTTTCAATAGATAGGCTAAATCTTTCGATAACTCCCGGCAATCGATCCGTTTATCTGCAGTATAAAAATAATAATAGGTATTCTCTGCCGGATGATATTCGACATTAACGATTTTCATGTCTATTTCCTGCTCTTCAACCTTCTCTCGGCAAATCTGATATGCCTCTTTTTCCTTTTTAATCTGCTGTTCGAGTTTCTTGATATCAGTTTCATGTGCCGGTCGCAGGATTTTAACCAGTTTCTTCTGCTGGCATCGGGCATTCTCTTTCATTTTATACGGGAGTGAAATAGTTTTCCCGATTTGCTGGCCTTTCCCCGATTCGATAATTACATAACTCCCGGGTTTTAGGTCGGTATTATCTTCTTCTACCAGACCAAGACAGCAATGCAGGTTGGTTGAACTGCATAACATAATATCGACTACCGTTTTAATTTTATCTTCGTTTATTACTTTCGTTCCATTCATAATAATTTATAAATTCATTTTAAATTTAACATTTAGCATTTTAAATTTAATCCGCTTTAGGTGGATTGCAATGCTAATTTTGTAATTTGAAATGATTTTCTCGGTGTCTCTGTGACTCTGTGGCTATATATTATTTTGCTAACGGTAATAATACCGATTCTAAAGCTAGTTGCTGGTTCATCCCGGAATACCAGCCGAACCGGCCGCCGCCACCGAGTTTGCGATATAACTGTTTAATCACCGCAAGTTGATTTATGGTATCTTCTAACTGGTCGATTGACCAGGTTGCAGCGGATTCCGCTATCGCTTCAGATTTATCCGGGTTCATTAATAACGCAGCGCTATCTTCTGCGGTACGTTTATATATCAGAATATCACGAAACCAGAGCATGAGCAAATCGGTTAACTCACCGAAATCGAGCTCTACTCCCAACAATTCTTCTGCAGTCTTGAACACCCGGATGGTTTTCGCATTATTAAATCCGGAGATAATTTCCAATGCCTGGTTCCGGGCGGTTAGAAATCCCCCTTCAACCAGATGTTGCGCTCGGCCGAGAGACCCTTCCGCCAGCATGGCATATAATTCCGCATCCGCTTCTTCGATTTGATGCTGGGATATTAATTGGGATTTTATCAATTCTCGAGATAACCGATAGAATCGGACTAACTGGCATCGGGAGATGATGGTCGGTAGAATCGCATTTAAATCGGTAGCTATAAGTATCAGAATAACATTTTCAGTTGGTTCTTCCAAAGTTTTTAATAAGGCATTGGCAGCTTGCGGCATCATCCGGTCGGCATCAGGTATCAGATATATCCGGCGGGAGCCTTCAAATGCTTTCAACCCGATTTCTTTCCTGAATTCGCGGATAGTATCGATTTTTAAGAAAGTATCGGATTCTTTCTGCTCGATTCTGATTAGATTCGGATGACTCTGATGCTGGATACGAATGCAAGAGGAACAGGTGCCACAAGCTTCCCCTTGTTTTGGGTGCTCGCATAATAAGGCGGTAGCAAACTGGAGTGCGATATATTCTTTCCCAATCCCAGCTGGACCATAGAATAAAAAGGCGTGCGCTATCCGCTGGGATTGCAATATATTTTTAAGAAACTTGAGCTCTTCTTGATGCCCGATGACGTCTTGAAATGACATTGTTTAATTCAATTCTACATTTTTAGGATATAAATCAGCTTTTTATTTTACACTAAAATGAAATGGGCTTGTAAAATTAATAAAATAACATTATGATAATAGGTAAATTATTCTGTAAAATATACTACTATGAAACTTGTAGAACACCCTTTTGATGAAGCTGTAGTAGCAAAAACTCATCCTTCGATGTATCTCATGCATAAATATTGGGCTAGAAAACCTCACAACGTTGTTTCCCGATATATTGAATATTATACCAATGAAGGTGATACTGTACTCGACCCCTTCATGGGTAGTGGA
>JBHGBB010000089.1:0-14416 GCA_041946755.1 bacterium
TAACCGCAAAGAGCGCAAAGAAGGCGCAAAGGTCGCAAAGAAAACTTATTTAACTTATTTAACCATTTAACTCATTTAACTATTTAACGGCAATGTCTAAAATCCTCGCACTTGGTGTCGGTCCGTTACCATTCGAAAACCAAACGAAGTTTTATGGCTCTTCGATTCGGACCTGGCATTTTATAAAACCGCTCCTCGAACAGGAGCATGAAATATGTCTGATAGCGATGCAGTTGCCTGACCCTTACCATGAGTTGAATCTCGAGAAACTCATTCAACGAACGATTACCGATACTCCGCCGGGCGCTCAACCCTGGCGATATTATTCAGTCGATGAACTGAGTGTATTCCGGGACTTAAAATTCCTGCAGCAAGTACATGACGAATTCCAGCCGGATGGATTGCTGGGAATCAATACTCATGCGGCATGGATGACTGCCCAGATTAAGTCCGATAAACCATTCTGGGCGGATTTAAATGGCTATGCGATGGCGGAAGCGCAAATTAAAGCGTATCAGGTGAAAGATGATAAATGGATTAACTATTTCTGGGAACAGGAGAAAACCATTATTCATCGGGCGGATATTTTTTCGACCGTATCCTTACCGCAGAAATATGCATTGATTGGGGAACTTGCAACCATCAACCGGCTAAACGCCGCAACTGCAAATTATGATTTCGTTCATCATATCCCGAATTCGATTGAGAATCAGGCATGGCAGCATACCAAACCCGTACTTCGGGGTAAAGAAGTAACCGATTCGGATTTTGTTATTCTCTGGAGTGGGAGTTATAACACCTGGACGAATATCGATTTCTTATTCAAGGGATTAACTAAAGCCATGGAAAAGAATCCGCGAATTAAGTTCGTTTCCACCGGGGGTAAAATTGATGGACATGACGATGCAACTTACCCGCGATTGGTAGAAATGGTAAATCAATCTCCATTGCGTGACCGATTCATTTTCAAAGGCTGGATTCCGTTAGAAGATGCACATAACTATTATTTCGAAACCGATTTAGGATTGAATATCGATGGGAATAATTATGAAGTGGTGTTCGGTGCCCGGAACCGGTTAAATAGTATGATGAAAGCCGGATTACCGATTTTAACTTCTTTAGGGTCGGAAATAACCTTGGTCTTGGATAAAGAGAAACTAGCATTGACATTCCCAATTGGAGATGTAGATAAATTCGCCAGCCAAATCCTTTGGGCCGCAGAGCATCAAGATGAATTGAAAACCATGGGGTTAAAGAGTAAACAGTATATTTTCGAGCAATGGACGTTTGAAAAAACGACGAAACCAGTCCAAACCTGGGCGAAAAACCCTATCCATGCCCCTGATTGGAAGAGACATTAAAGGCAGAATATTTTCTGTCCTCTATATTGAAACCGGGTAAAATTCGTTACCATTTTGAACTATATGCGGTTTATAACCCGAATTGGTCGGACCAATTCGGGTTATAAGACAGATAAAAGTCGAATTAGAGTTGAATTTAGCTCCAACGGAGCTAAATTCAACTCAATGTCTATACAGATCATGTCTCTAAGTTGACCTATTGTCAAATTGAGAATAGGTCAACTTAGAATAATTTAACCAATAATCAGAAATCAGGCTCAATCTTATAGTGTTAAATACAAAAATATGAAGATATTTGTTGTGGGAGCAGGGCCGTTACCATTCGAATCCAGTTCGACTTTATATGGGTTAGGGTATCGAACCTGGCATGTGGTTAAACCGCTTATAGAGGATGGACATCAAGTTAGGGTAGCGGCATGCCGGATACCCACCGCATCCGAGCTCGGATTAAAAGTACCGATAGTTCAGCGGATTGTGGATTGCGGATTGCGGAATGCGGATTTTGAATACTATAGTATTAATGAGATGCAACCGTTTCTGGATGTGGTCTCGGTTCAGAAACTTTATGATGAATTCGAACCGGAGTGCATTATTGGCGTTAACGGGTTACCGGCATCGATTGCCGCGAAGTTGGATGCTGAAGTTCCATTCTGGGCGGATTTGAATGGCTGGCTGATGGCAGAAGCGCAATCGAAAGCTGCACTACTCGGCTCTGATGCTCCGCTATCAGAGTTCTGGGAACAGGAAAAAGTTGTTATCGAACGAGCGGATATCTTTTCAACCGTCTCTATCCCGCAGAAGTTCGCTTTACTCGGCGAACTGGCGGCGTTCGGTAGATTAAACATGGCGACTACCGGGTATGAATTCGTATATCATATCCCCAACTCGATTGAACTGAAAGAATATCAACATGAAAAAATGGTAGTACGCCATGAAATCGGACCAGAAACATTTGTAGTTTTGTGGTCAGGCGGGTATAATACTTGGACAGATATTGATACCCTTTTTACCGGATTATGCGGTGCAATGGAGAAAAATGACCGGATTCGGTTCGTTTCTACCGGAGGAACACTCCGGGGTCATGATGAGAAAACATATCTCCGGTTCCAGGATTTGATATCACAATCGAAGTTTAAAGACCGGTTCATTCTCCGCGGCTGGGTTGCGAACGAGGATGTATATAACTATTATTTCGAAAGCGATTTGGGAATTAATATCGATATCCAGAATTATGAGACGATGTTCGGCGCCCGGAATCGGCTGCTGCATATGATGAAACTCGGGCTGCCGGTGATAACCACTTTAGGTACAGAAATCAGTTATGTTGTTGCCGAACATCAACTGGGGTTAACCTTTGAAGTCGGTAATAAAGAGCAGTTGATAGACCGGATTCTGTATGCCGCATCGCATCAGCCAGACTTGAAAGATATCGGAACGAAAGCGAAAGAATTCGTATATCGGGAATATAACTGCAATAAGACCGCAATGCCAATTCGGGATTGGGTAAAAAACCCGCAATTGGCACCGGACCGGAAAATACAGAAGTCAGAAGTAAGAAGTCATCCGCCCAAAGGCGAGATCTCGCCAAAGGCGGAGAAGTTAGAAACGGATGCTAGTTCACCGATATCCATACTAAAATCGTTTTTTAAAAAAGGAAAAGCATAACCGCAAAGGACGCAAAGAAGGCGCAAAGAGCGCAAAGAAAACAAATTTAACCATTTAACTATTTAACAATTTAACTATGGCTAAAACTATCTTGGTGTTCACAACAGAAATGCTTCCGGGGTATGGATATCGTACCGCGGGAGGCGGGATTAGAGCTTGGAATATCGGGCAGGGGCTGGCATCACGCGGGCATAAGGTTATCTATTCAATTCCGAAATCGCTGGCGGCTGATAAACCGAACCTACCACAAGAAGTACAAGACTCTGTATTTGAAGAAAAAGAACTGAATGCGGTTATCGACCGGATAAAACCGGATGTAGTGGTCTGTATCCAATGGCATATTGCCAATAAACTTAAAGATGTTACCGTACCGGTAGCAATCGATTTATTCGGTTTATTGATGTTAGAGAATATGTATTTCGATGAATTCGATTTGGAACACTTCCTATCCGCTAAAGTTGAAGCCATGGCGAAAGCCGACTATTTCGTTTGCGCGTCCGAGAAACAAGTAGCTTATTTCCTCCCGTGGTTGATGGTGAGCGGTGTCGATCCGAAAGAAGATTGTATCGGCAGTATCCCGGTATCGCTATCGCCCGAGTTGCCTGAACGAACGGTATGGAGTTCTGATCCGGGCTTTGTATTCAGTGGGATATTCTGGCCGTGGCAGAATCCGTTCCCCGCATTGAATGCGGTGATCGAAACTATGAACCGTCAACAGCGGGGGCAGTTGAAAATATATGGGGGACAGCATCCCTATTGGAAAGAGTATTTTATTAAATATCCGAATCCGGAACAGGAACTGATAAAAAGTGACCGGGTAGTATATTCCGATTTAATTCTGCATGAACAATTGATGCAAGAACTGCTAACCAAATCGGTAGCAGTAGATTTAATGGCGAAAAATAACGAACGGATTCTCGCATTCCCGATTCGAACGGTATGTTATCTTTGGAATGGGGTGCCGGTAATCATCGGGAATTATTCTGATGTTTCAAAACTGGTAACCGAATATCAAGCCGGGTGGGCGCTGGATCCAAACGATAAAGCTGGTATGAAAAAAGTCATAGAGCAGATATTTGCCGATCCGGATTTGGTTAAACGATATAGTCAGAATGCCCAGAAATTGGTTCGAGAGAAACTGACCTGGGATAAAACGATCGAGCCATTGCATCAATTCTGTTTGAATCCGAAGAAACTAGAGAAAAAAGAGTCGATGTTGAAACGGGTTGCCGAACGAGCGTTCCGGCTCCAATATGAAATGGGCACGGTATATGGCCAGAAAGATGAAATCCAACGGGAATTTGATGAATGCCGGAAAGATCGGGATCGGATAATTCAGGAGAAAGATAAGTTGCAAACTGAACGAAACGAATTAGCCGTATCGTTGGATAATATTCGGAATAAACCGCTGTTTAAGGCGTATAAATCCTTGAAATCGCTTGTTACAGGTAAAAAGAGTAACAGGTAAACGAAGTTGATAATGTCATATATCAAAATCCAAATATCAAACCAATGTTTTAATGTCAAATATCAAATAAAACATCCATATTAGCAATATTTGATATTACAACATTGGACATTTGACATTCATTTGGCATTTGGAATTGGACATTTGATATTCTACGAAATTTAACCACTAAACGGTTTCATTTATAGTATAGATGAAAGAAAAATCAAATCAAGTTACTTCTCGCCCAATAGTCTTCGTCGGCTTAAATGGTTATGATCTCCCGTATACCCGGGTACGATGTTATCATTTCGCAAAAGCGTTGCAAGAATTAGGGATGGCTACCGAAGTATTAACCTACCGGGATCATCTCGCGCCACATCGTACCGGGAAACTCCTCGACCTTCGGGATTTGGATAAATTACCGTTGATTGCAAAAGCGGTCTGGCGATTGAAAAGAATGCATCCAGAGATGCTCTATGTCCAGAAAGCGCATTATCATGCGGCAGCGCCGTATCTATTATACCGCTGGTTTAATCAACCGTATATCCTCGATTATGATGATTGGGATTTTGACCGCTCCCCATTTTTTAACCGGCCGTGGTTGAATGATTTGGTGTTTAAACATCAAGCGAATCTCGAAGTTAGTCATCAATTGGTACGCGACGCAAAAGCGGTCATCGTATCCAGCCATCATCTTAAAGAATATATCGAAAAACTCAACCCGAAAACCTATTTGGTAGAAACCGGAGTCGATATCGTTCGATTCTCGCGAAAGACCGAAATAGCAAAAGATATTCCGGCGACTTTTGTCTGGTGTGGCGATGTTTGGGGAGAAATAATATATCAGAATGTGCTCTTCCTATTAGAATGTTTTGCCGAGGTCAACCAGCGGAATCCAGCCGCTATCTTCAAATTAGCTGGTACCGGCGAGATGATGCCCCGGGTTAAAGAAATTGTTCAAACCCGATTTTCAAGATATAATATTAAAATATTCGATTGGATAGACCCGGATAAAATCCCGGAGTTTCTAGCGGAATCGAATATCGGATTATTGCCTCTGTTATCCGACTCGGCGAATACTGATTGGATTAAAGGGAAAAGCCCAACCAAATATTTTGAATATATGGCGATGGGCTTGGCTTCAGTTTCAACCCGAATCGGCGAGATCGAATATATCGTTGACGATGGGATTGATGGATTTCTGGCTTCGAATAAAGAGGAATTCATCGATAAGATGGACCGATTAGCGCAAAATGCTGAGTTGCGATTTCAGATGGGAATGAAAGCTCGGGAAAAAGTAGAACAGAAATATTCACTTAATGTTCTTATTGAACGACTTAATAGAATCATTCTAGAGATAATAAATAAATAATATAAAAATAGGTATGGCAAACAATAGATTCTCGGTTTTATTAATTCAATCTCCATTACCGGCTAATGAACGGCATAAGAAAGTTATGCCGTTAGGGCTGGGATATATAGCCGCTTATCTGCGGAAACAATCGCCAGAAGTAGAGATCGAAATCCTCGATGCCCAGGTGTTAAATCTATCTTATGCCGAGATAATGAAACGGATTATCTCGAAACATCGGGATATTATCGGGATGACCTATTGGACCGCACAAGCACCGCTGGTATATCGCATTTCAAAAGCGATTAAATCCTGGAATCCGGACGTGCTGTTGGTGCATGGTGGCGTCCATACCACCAGTTGCCCGGAAGAAGCGACTCAACATGCCGATTTTTGTGTTCTGCAAGAAGGAGAACAAACTTTTGCAGAACTGGTCGCTGCAGCGCAACATGACCGGAATATGATTAAACAAATTAACGGTATCGCTTTTCAAGAAGAAGGGAAATTTCAACGAACACCAGCCCGGGATTTTATCTGGGATTTGGATTCGATTCCATTTCCAGCCTGGGATTTGTTGCCAATGGATTGTTATGATACCCAACTGCATATCGTTGGGGGGAAACGAGTCCCGGTAATCGGATCGCGCGGTTGTCCCTATAATTGTACCTATTGTGTTTCCCCGTTAATGTGGCAGCGAAAAGTTCGATGGCGGAATCCGGATAGTGTGGTGGCTGAAATGGAAGAAATCATTACCCGGTATCAGATTCCGCAATTCCATTTCTGGGATGATAATCTGATGATGAATCCGGAATATGTAACCCAGTTGTGTGAAGGGATTATCCAAAAAGGATTGAAAATTAAATGGACAGGATTGACTCGCGCTGGGCATATTACCAAACATCATGAGGTATTACCGATTATGGCGAAATCGGGTTGTATCGGTATGGAAATAGGTATCGAAAGTGCAAATCCGATAACTTTTATCGAAGTAAATAAAGATGAAACGTTAGCCAGTCTGGAACTAGCCGGGAAATATCAGCAGGAAGTAGGTATGCATCCGATGTTTACCTATATGGCATTTAATCCGGGAGAAACGATTACCGGTTATTACTTACAAGCGCAGTTTATCGATAAGCTATTGGCCGGAGAGAAATGGTATGACCATTTCCATCCGTTGCCATTCCCGGTATATATCGGTCAGTTTTGTACCGCATATCCGGGTACCGAACTATATAAAGAGGTGCCAAAACTTGGATTGCGATTAATCAATGACTGGAGCGATTTCTACCATCATAAAGTAAACTTTTTACCGAACTCGTTACTTGATGATGTACCAATCAAAACCCAGGATAAACTCGATATTGAGCATTACTTATTCTGTTTGAAAGCAGTGCAAAGCGGATATTATGATTTCGTACCGAAATTGGATCCATTTTGGTTCCAAGTGAATAAACGCACTCGATTCCTGCGCTATGTAACCTTATTTTTCCAGCGGTGTTCCGGGAAAGCTACTATCCGCGAAATAGCGAAACAATTAGCGGTATATCTGCGAATGGATGAAGCGGAAAGTTTCCGATTTAGCGCCGCGTGTGCCTTAATATTAGGGCAAATCGGGGTCATCCGGTCAGCATTATATCAGCAAGATCTGAATATTGTAGCCAGGACTATTCCTTATCAGGATACATTTAAAACTCGACTTAAAATCGTCTTACTTTATTGGTTAAGCCAACTCCGGTCGGTATTTTCCGAATAAATTTCTCTTGATGAACTACTCCAAGATATAGATTTTATGGCAAAAATAGCTATTGTCGATTTATTATTCACCTGGCCTCCGGATGGCGGGGCGCGAACCGATGTCAAAGAACTCGTTACTCGAATGGCGAAAGAGCATGAGGTCTGCTTATTCGTTCCCTATTATCAGCATGGGTTTAAACGCGGGCTGATTAAAGAAGAAGTAGCGTTTCGAATAGAAAAAATACCATTTCCAACGATCAAGTCATTCAATCGCAAAAATATCTGCCAGAAGATTAAAGAAGCGGTAGCGGCATTTAATCCGGATAAAGTCTGGATTACTGATGGCTGGTATATCAAACCCGATGTGGTTTTAGCCTTGAAAGAATATAAGCCGATATTACGGTTTTATGCCTATGAATCGCTCTGCCTCAAACAACATGGAATATTGTTTCGGCAGGGGAAACAATGTCCTATAAATTATCTTAAGGCGAATGCAAAAGAGTTATTAACCTGTTTTGCATGTACTATACATCATCATAATAAACTCCGAGATAAAACGTTTCTACAAGAATATTTCATTAGTGGTGCCTATCTCCCATGGTATCGGAATAAAGTAATACGGGCAATTCAATCAGCATCGACAATCATTGTCTATAATGAGTTGATTAAGGGATTGATTAATCATCTCAATTCGCATATTCAGATTACCCCATCAGGAATCGATTTAGCCCGGTTTGATTTATCTGTTCTATCGAAAGTTCCATCGAAAAATCAGCCGCCGATTAAGATTTTTATGGCAGGTAGAACGAATGATTTCTATAAAGGGTTCTCGATTTTGCTTGATGCCTGCCAGCAGTTATGGAAAACCAGGCAGGATTTTCAATTAGTCGCAACCTCGACCGAGAATTATGCCGAACCGTTTGTTCAAACTACCGGCTGGTTAAATCAACAAGATTTACCGCGATTATATAGAGAAGCGGATATTTGCGTCGTACCATCAATCTGGCCGGAACCGTTTGGTATCGTAGCCCTGGAAGGTATGGCAGCCGGGAAACCGGTGATTGCTACTGAAGTCGGCGGTTTAAAAACCATAGTACGAGATGGTGAAACCGGGTATCTGGTCCCGCCATTAGATCCAATTGCATTAAAACAAAAATTAGAAGTGTTAATAGATAATGCGTCGCTCCGGAAAGAAATGGGATATCGAGCTCGAAAATTGGTCGAAGAAAAATATACTTGGGACTATATATATCAACGGTATTATCGTCAACTTTTTACCGATGAAAAGAAAATCTAGAAGTCCTTATTTTCAAGAAGTATTAGAACTCGCGGGAATATTCCATGAGAAGCGCGCATTTACCGGACCGCGAACAGTCCAGATCGATGTAACCAACAACTGTGATAATGAATGCATTTTATGTTGGGCATGGACTCCATTTCGTGAAGATGAACGGATGATTGAAGGGTTTCTGCAGTGGGCGAGAGCGGAATTACCGGTAAATCTGGTTAAGGATTTAATCCATGAATTAGCTGGGATGGGAGTCGAACTTATTCATTTCGCCGGCGGTGGCGAACCGTTTATCCATCCTGATTTTGTTGAGATTATCCGATTGGTTAAACGGTTGGGATTACAATGTAAAATCACCACGAATTTTACCCGAGTTGATTCACAGTTAGTAAAAGAACTGGTTGATTTACAAATTGATTATATGACATTAAGTTTCTGGGCTGCTTCAGAAGAAACTTATCTGGTTATGCATCCCAGGAAGAAAGCAGGAACATTTACTCAGATAACTAACAATCTAAGTCAGCTTTGTACGTTACGTAAACAAACCGGGAAACCATGGATTCGGATCTATAACGTTATTTCGAAATTAAATTATCATGAAATCGAGAAGATGTACGATTTTGCGATTGCGGTAGGAGTCGATGCCATTGAATATCAGATGGTAGATCCGCTCCCCGGGAAAACCGATCAATTTTTATTATCGCATCAGGAAGCGGAACATGCAATTCAATTGGTAGATAGAGTTAAAGAGAAACAAAATAAATGCAAAAGTAGAAAAATCGATGTGATTTGGCTGGATAGTTTTCGCCGTCGACTGGTGACAGAGGAAGTAGTAACTGGAAAATATGATAAAGAGATTATTGACCACATTCCCTGTTATATCGCATGGAGTTTCGCAAGAGTGCTGGCAAATGGTGATGTGAGTTCCTGTTTAAAAAGTGACCGTACTCCAATTGGTAATATTCATACGCATAAATTTAAATCCCTTTGGAATTCACCAAAACAACAGGAGTTTCGATATAATGTTCTGCATTTAAAGAAATCGGACCCTTATTTTGCGCAAACGCTTTGTTATAAAACCTGTGACCATTTTGGAGATAATGTTTTGATACAAAGGAAACTGGAAAAGAAATTACCGAGTCTTTATTTTAGAGACCGAAGTCAAATAACGTTAGCAAAATCGATAGCTTTTTTAGGTAGATTAAAGAGTTAAATATTGATATGAAAATATTTTTAGGTAATGCTCCTTGGTATAGTAAAGATGGGTATGGCGTTCGAGCAGGATCGCGCTGGCCGCATTATGAACCGGCGGGAGCGAGTTATATGCCATTTCCATTTTATCTGGCATATGCGACTGCGGTATTGGAACTATCCGGATTTGAAGCTAAGGTGATCGATGCGGTAGCGGAAAAGATGCAGGATGCGGAGTTTATTTCTCGCATTAAAGCATTCCAACCGGATTTGGTGCTTTTAGAAACTTCAACGCCGACGATTGAGGTAGATTTAAAAATAGCGAAACAAATTAAAACAATGGGAAAACAAATCCGAATCGCATTATCCGGTCCGCATGTGAGTGTGGTTAAAGATAATATCTTGAAAGAAGCGGAGTGGATAGATCTTGTTCTAGTAGGAGAATATGAATACACCCTTCGCGATTTAGCGATAACGTTGGATAAACATGAACCGCTTAATTCCATTGATGGATTGATTTATCGAGAGAAGGGTAATATTATTTCTAATCCCCGAAGGGCACCAATCGAAAATCTAGATGAGCTACCGAGACCGGCATATGCGCAATTTCCGATGCTGAAATATAACGATGATGCTACCGGATTACCGAAACCGAATGTCCAGATGTGGGCGAGTCGTGGATGCCCTTTCCAATGCAATTTCTGTCTATGGCCACAGGTGGTTTATGGCAATCATCGGTATCGGCCGAGAGACCCTATCCAAGTGGTAGATGAAATGGAATGGTTGATTACCACCTATGGATTTAAAGGGATATATTTTGATGATGATACCTTTGATATCGGCAAACCGAGGATAATAAAACTCTGCGCAGAAATCAAACGGCGAGGATTAAAAATCCCATGGTCGGTAATGGCTCGAGCGGATACTCTGGATCAAGAGATGCTAAATGCTATGGCCGATGCGGGAATGATCGCGATCAAATATGGAGTAGAATCCGGAGTACAAGAACTGGTAGATGCTTGTGGAAAACGATTGGATTTAAGTAAGGTAAAAGATACCGTTGCAATGACCAAAAAGGCCGGGATTAAAGTTCATTTAACCTTTTCATTCGGGTTACCGGGAGAGACCAAAGAGACGATACAAAAAACGATCGATTATGCCATATCGCTAGACCCAGAAAGTGTGCAGTTTTCAATAGTAACTCCGTTTCCGGGAACGAAGTATTATGAGGAATTGAAACAAAAGGGATTCCTTTATGCAACTAATTGGTCTGATTTCGATGGAAATCGGTCAGCGGTGATAAGAACAGAGCATTTATCTGCCGAGGATTTAATAGAAGCATTCAATCGGGCATATGCAACCTGGCATGAACATCAACGGAAATGTAAATCTGGAGTCGATATGCATTCTCCGTTAGCGATTTTAAAATCTTTATTTAAGGAGAAGTCATAAACAGAAATAATAATTTACTATGCTTATACTAGGAATAGAAACATCCTGCGATGAAACGGCAGCGTCAATTGTTGAAAATGGGAATAAGATATTATCCCATATCTTATTATCGCAGATCGATTTGCATCAAAAATATGGGGGAGTGGTACCGGAAATAGCCTCGCGTGCGCATTTAAATACCATTATTCCGATTGTACAAGAAGCGATAGATAGCGCTCAACTCCGATATCAGGATCTCGATGCTATCGCCGTAGTGAACGGTCCTGGTTTAGTCGGCTCTTTATTAGTCGGACTAACCATAGGCAAGTCGATAGGATATACCTATCAGAAACCGCTGATGGCGGTGAATCATTTGCACGGGCATATTTATGCCAGCTTTTTAGAGAACCGGGATATCTCGTTTCCATTGGTAGCGTTAGTGGTTTCAGGCGGGCATACCGATTTATTTTATATGCCGGCACATGGTAAATATGAATGGTTAGGCAAGACCTACGATGATGCTGCCGGGGAAGCGTTTGATAAAGTCGGTAAAGTGCTGGGATTAGGGTATCCTGCAGGGCCGGAAATCGATAAACTCGCTAAACAAGGCAATCCGGAAGCAATAGATTTTCCACGGCCGTATTTAGAGGAATATGGTGCTGATTTTAGTTTTAGCGGATTGAAGACCGCTGTCATCTATTATTTAAAGAAACATCCGATAGAATCGAATTCGATTTCTTTATCCGATATTTGTGCTTCATTTCAACAAGCAGTGATCGATGTCTTGGTCAAAAAGACCATGGAAGTAGCGATCGCTAAACAAGTTAAAGGGATTATCGTTTCCGGCGGTGTCGCTGCAAATTCCGGATTGCGGACTCAGATGGCTCATGCTGCAAATCAGAATAGGATGTCACTCTGGGTACCATCACCGAAATACTGTACCGATAACGCTGCGATGGTAGCAGCAGCTGGATATTATCAGATTCAATCCGGATATCCTTATGCCGGACTAGACTTGAATGCGGTAGCTAACTTACCTCCCGCTTAATTAGGCACTTTCTATTTTAGATATACTACAGAATATACTTAAATGAAATCATTGATGGAAATAGGACAATATACATTTAAATATCCGTTTTTCTTGGCGCCGATGGCGGGATATACCGATTTACCGTTTCGATTACTCTGTCGCAAGTATGGCGCCGTGTTGGCATATACCGAGATGGTAAGTGCTGCTGGTTTAGCACGAGAACATAAAAAAACATTATTACTATTACAATCGACTCCGGAAGATAAACCGTTAGCGGTTCAACTCTTTGGCAGCGATCCTGATACTCTAGCAAAATCGGCTAAAATTGCGGTTAAGCATGGTGCCGATATTATCGATTTGAACTGCGGTTGTGCAGTAAAGAAAGTGGTTAAGCAAGGGGCTGGTAGTGCGTTATTAAAAGACCATAATCTTCTATTAAGAATAGTATCAGCATTGGTCGATAGTGTCTCGGTTCCGGTAACCGTAAAGCTCCGGTCAGGTTGGGATAAACCGGCAGAAGATTTGGTCGAACTGGCTATCCAATTACAAACAGCCGGGGCGAAAGCAGTCGCATTGCATCCTAGAACAGCGTTACAAGCCTTTACGGGCAATGCCGATTGGTCGCTCATTGCTAAATTGAAACAGCATATAACGATACCGGTTATCGGTAGTGGTGATATAAAAACTGCATCGGATACGATAAATATGTTGCACCAAACTGGTTGCGATGCGGTGATGGTCGCTCGTGGCGCATTAGGTCAACCCTGGATATTCCATGAAATTATTAAACTATTCGATGCTCAGGCTGAACTTGATATCGGAGTGCCAACCAATAAACGCGAGATCGTTAGTATCATGCTATATCATTTATCAGATATTATCTCGTTATATGGAGAACGGCATGGAGTCCAGTTATTCCGGGCATTTGCGCATCATTATATTAAAGGGTGGAAGAATGCCGCAAAGTTGAGGAATCAAATCAACCAGCTAAATACTTTAAGAGAAATAGAGGCTTTATTAGAAAGGATTGGTTAAATAGGTTAAATAAGCTAAATGAGTTAAATAAGCTAAAAAGCTTTGTTTATTAAGTATCTGTTTCTCTGTTCTTCAGTTCATTTGTTCTTTAGTTTATTTATCACTTCCTGATATACTTCTTTAAATGGGATATGGTGTTTCTCAGCCGCTAACATACAATCTTGGTATTCCGGAGAAGAAGAAACTATTTTCCCATTTCGTTTACCGAGTTTCACTCGAATCGATCCATATTTCGTTTGAACTGTAATCAATTCTCGATCAAGGGTTTGCCGTTGCATCTGGGTGATACGAATACCAAATGTAGAAGATTCAGTGAAAACCAAGTCTGATATTTTATCAACATTCGCCGGATTAGTGAGGATAGTTAATACAATTCCCGGCCGGTTTTTTTTCATTTGTATCGGAGTATAGTAGACATCGAGTGCACCGGCTGCAAACAGTTTATCCATCAAATATCCATATATCTGCGGATTTAAATCATCGATATTAGTTTCAATAGCCATAATCGATTCATCGGATTTAAGGTCGGTTTTCTGGCCAATTGATAAGCGCAATAGATTGGGGATTTCCGGTATATCCTGATCTCCGGCTCCATATCCGATAGCTTGGAGTTCCATCGCCGGCATGCTACCAAACGAGGTTGCAATAGTGGTAATAATCGCCGCACCGGTTGGCGTGACCAACTCGCGTTCAATTCCTTTATTATAAATCGGCAATCCCTTAACCAATTCCAAAGTAGCCGGGGCAGGAACCGGCATCATACCATGCTGGGTCTTAACGAATCCAGCGCCAAGATTAAGCTTTGACGCATAAACTTCTTCCAGACCCAATTGGTTGATACCGATAATGCAGCCGACTATATCCACGATAGCATCAAGCG
>JBHGBB010000009.1:0-39025 GCA_041946755.1 bacterium
AGGAAGGTGCAGGCGGCCGGCATCAGGTAGTACTTGCCCTGGCCGGCACCGGTGATGCCGCCTTCGGCGCACTGGCGGGCAAACTCCTCGCCGTCCACCCGGAACTGGGCCGGGTCGATGCTGAAGCCAGTCATCCAGCAAGAGCAGACGTCCTGGTAGGCGGGGATGGGCAGCGGTGTGATGCCCGGTATCTCTGCCAGCAGGTCGGTTAGTAGGCGCACCATGCGGTCGCGGTGGGCTGAGGGAATGGTATCCAGAATATTTGCCGTAGTAATAAACATTACTTTCGATAAATCGAAAGGAACGTCTAGATAATGGTCGGAAAAACTAAAATTCTGTTCCGGATCAAGCACTTCCAATAACGCTGCTGCCGGGTCACCGCGGAAATCGACTCCGATTTTATCGACTTCATCGAGCATAAATACCGGATTATTCGATTCCGCAGTTCGGATCCCTTGAATAATCCGACCGGGTAATGCGCCGATATAGGTTCTCCGATGTCCTCGAATTTCAGCTTCATCCCGAACACCACCGAGCGATAACCGGTAGAATTTTCTACCCATTGCCCGGGCGATGGATTTACCTAATGAAGTTTTACCTACCCCCGGAGGACCGAGAAAACAGAGAATCGGTCCTTTCATATCCGCTTTCAATTTACGAACGGAGAGATATTCCAGAATTCGTTCTTTAATCTTTTCCAGATCATAATGGTCTTCTTCGAGAATAACCTGCGCTTGTTTGATATCCAGATTATCAACCGTACTTTTTGACCACGGTAAGATAACCAGCCAATCCAAGTAAGTCCGGGAAACGGTATATTCTGCCGCTGCCGCCGGCATTTTCGATAAGCGATTCAATTCTTTCATCGCTTCTTTTTCTACTGCCAGCGGCATTTTTGCCTCTTTAATTTTCTGCTGCAGTTCTGCCATTTCGATGGTACGTTCATCCGATTCACCCAGCTCTTTTTGAATCGCTTTCATTTGTTCGCGAAGAACATATTCCCGCTGGGTTTTATCGATTTCAGTCTTCACCTGCGATTGGATTTTACTGCCGAGTTCTAATACTTCCAATTCTTTAGTCAGATAAACGCTGAGTTTTTTCAATCGCTGTTTCGTATCGATTGTTTCCAAAATCGATTGCTTCTCCGGTACCGTCATATTCAAATTAGCGGCAATCAAATCCGCCATTTTACTCGGGTCTTTTAGATTCATCGCCGCTACCTGGAGTTCATCCGGCATATGCGGCGCTAAAGAAATGATTTTGGTAAATAAATCTAGTACGTTCCGCATTAATGCTTCCAATTCAACTGATTCTTCAGTGATATCCGGGACCACTTCGATTCGGGCGGTAAAATAAGGTGTAATGGAAAGCATTTTCTTGATTCTGATTCTGGTTAAACCCTGGATCAATAATCGGATACTACCATCCGGGAATTTGAGCATTTTAAGAATCGTTGCTGCTACTCCGAATTCATAAATCTCTGATGGAGTAGGGTCATCGATTTCAGCTTTCTGTTGCGCAACAATCCCGATGATTCTGGTACCGGCTAAAGCATCGTCAATCAATTTAACCGATTTATCTCTGGCGATTACTAATGGAGCTACCATGTATGGATAGACTACGGTATCCCGCAGAGGAAGTACCGCAATTTTATCCGGTATTTCAGCTTTTTGTTTCTCGATCTGTTCATCGATAGACAACTCGTTTTTTTTCTTTTTTACTACTGCCATAGGTCAAGGTTCCTTATTAATTCTTGGAAAGTAATATACAATCTCCTAAAAAAATTTTAGCACACAGATTGCTTCTTTTCAACTTATATCTGAGAACATTACCGGTTAATCTTATTTCGCGATGATATCTTTATGCCGATTAGTATTAGTGTTATCATCCAGCAAAGATAAGCAAGTATATCTCCATACTGTGTATAAAACGTTCTCGTTTTTCGGGCTTGAATTGTATCAGTCAGATACCCACGGGTATATATCTGCAGCCCCTTAACAATTATCCCTGTCGGGGTAATAAAACAGGAATACCCGGTATTTGCTGCGCGAGCGATATAAGTCCGGTTCTCGATAGCACGGAATATCGCCATATCTGCATGCTGATATGGTGCTTCAGTTTTTCCGAACCAGGCGTCATTAGTAATGATAATCAAGAAATCCACCGGGTTGACCATTGCCCGGCGAACTACTTGCGACATCGTCGATTCGAAACAGATAACGCTAGCAAATTGCCATTTAATCGAATTATGGGAATAGAGTTCAAATTGAGTATATTTATTTCCGGGATTAAAATCTCCCGGACCTTGAATGATTTTTTTTAGCCAGGGAAAATGACCGCTTAATGGTACATATTCGCCAAATGGGACTAACGCGGTTTTATCGTATTTCTTGATAATACCTTTGTCTCGGTCGATCTGAAATGCACTGGTATATATCCTCCAGGTTGTGTCAATAGGTTCAATATCCGGACTACCGACCAGGAATTGGGTTTGATATTTTTTACCTAAGCTTTGGAATCGGGATATTAATTCTGGATTCTCAGTGAGGACTTCGGTAATAGCCGTTTCCGGCCAGACGATAAGGTCAGGTTGGGTTTGTTGAGCCGCGGTTTCCGATAATTGGAAATGTATCGCTTGGTGTTCTTTTTCCAGTTGTTCATCCCATTTTAAGTCTTGGGGAATATTCCCTTGAACGATGGCAAGTTTCAATTGGTTTTGATTGGTATATGTATAAGCTCGAATCTGCCATAAACCATAAATATAGACAAGCACGAGTAATGCTGGGATAAGCAATAATGGAATACAACATAACGGGCAAAATCCTAGTTTTCGCGGCTTATCCTTAGTGAATAGTGTAGGGATAAGATAAGCAATTCCTGCATTTACTAGAACGATTAGAAATGAGATGCCGAGAACACTGGTGATATCAGCGATTTGAATTATCGGGAGAACCTGATATTGGGTATATCCGAGGATTCCCCAGGAGAATCCGAGATACCCGATTTGACGGAAGTATTCGATTGCAACCCATAATATTGGACTAACCCATAATCGGCGGTATCCGGGTTTGGGAAATAGCCAGTTTAATAAAACTGCGAATAGAACGATATAGATTGATAAATAGCAGGATAATAGGATTTGACCGGGAACGACCAGCCAACTAAACTTGTATAATCCATTCAACCAATAGAGGATGCCATAGAAATAAATGAATCCGGTGATAAAACCGAGTTGGGCGGTTTTCCATATCGATTGATTTGTTATAGCCAATAATAAAGGGACTAAACCGATCCAGGCCAAGATGCCATAAGGATAGGTGGGATAGCTGAATACTAATAATAGACCGCTTAATATAGAGTAC
This sequence comes from bacterium, assembly GCA_041946755.1. GTDB lineage: Bacteria > UBP4 > UBA4092 > JAOAEQ01 > JAOAEQ01 > JBHGBB01. The sequence continues at coordinate 3,363 of JBHGBB010000009.1, forward strand.
AAAAGAGGTTCTTGGTTTTGCTTATTCATTTTCAGTAAGTTAAATAAGTTAAATGAGTTAAATAAGTTACATTGACAATGGTTGTTCGGTTAATCTAGGATATTTCATATAAATTAAATTGTTCGATTATTGTATCAGAAAACTACCGTTTGCTATAATCTTTGAGACAAATATCATATATCATCGAGGTAAAATACATTGCACTTAAAAAATATTATCTTTCATCCGGAGAAATTCCCGATTCATGATCGGTATCCGTTTAATCTACCGTTATACCAGCAAATGAAACAGCTGCCGATAACCACTCCAGTAACCTTATTTGTTGGCGAGAATGGCACCGGTAAATCGACCTTATTAGACGCTTTAGTTCGGAAATGCGGTATCCATATCTGGCGCGACCCGGAACGAAGAAGAGCCAACTATAATCCATTCGAGACTATGTTATCGGAGTTTATCGCAGTTGAATGGACTGAGGGCCAGGTCCCGGGTTCTTTTTTCGATTCGGCGGTATTCCAGGATTTCGTGCAGATGGTCGATGAATGGGTTGCTGAAGACCCCGGACAACTGAAATATTTCGGTGGCCAATCGTTAGTCACCCAATCGCATGGGCAATCGATCATAACTTATTTCAAATCCCGATACAAGATTAAAGGAATCTATTTATTAGACGAACCGGAAACGGCGTTATCTCCGAGAACCCAGGTCGAGTTATTGAATATTTTGGTACAGATGAGTAAAGCCGGTCATGCCCAGTTTATTATTGCCACTCATTCTCCGATACTCATGGCATGTCCGGGAGCGACTATCTATAGTTTCGACCATATTCCGGTTAAACCGGTGAAATACGAAGAGACTGCGCATTATCAGATGTATAAAAGTTTTTTAGAGAATAAAGACCGGTTTCTAGATACGCTCTAGGCTTAAGACATTAGACTAAACATATAAAATAAAAAAGGTGATTTCGAACTTTATAATCGAAATCACCTTTTTTGTTTTTAAATCGCAATAATCGGTTTCGATAATCGCGAGAATCAGTCTTCTACCGTTTCGAGAACTGGAACCGTTTCCGAGCGCCTTTTTGCCCGTATTTTTTCCGTTCTTTCATTCTCGGGTCGCGGGTAAGAAATCCTTCGGTACGCAGTGTTTTTCGGTATTCCGGGTCATATTGAAGTAATGCGCGGGAAATACCATGTCGAACTGCACAAGCTTGACCGTTAACTCCACCACCGGTAACACTAGCGATTACATCGAATCGGGCTAAACTCTGGGTGAGTTTCAAGGGCTCTTTAACCATTGATTCATAGAGTTTCCGACCGAAATATTTGGCTACTAAAATGCCGTTAACCAGGATTTTTCCCTTTCCGGGAATCAGCCGAACCTGAGCGATAGCCTTTTTCCGTCTGCCGGTACCCCAATACGTTTCAGTTGGTTTGATTTCAGCAGTTTCCTCTTTCGCTTTTTTGGGCTCTATGCTTTCGGCTTTTGGGACTTCCGGTTTTTCGGTTAATACCGGTGCTGGTTCTGCCGCGGCAGCAACTACTTCTACGGCAACCGGTTTTTCTGGTTTCACTTCAGCCACCGGAACAGCTTCTTCTTTTTTCGGTTCCGTTTTCTTTTTCTTTTTGGCCTCTTCAATGCTCTCTTCTTTTTCCGGAGCCGCTTCTGCTTTCTTCTTTTTAGTAACTTCTTTTTCCGGCTCTTCGGCTTTCACCTTTTTCACTTTCACCGGTTCGGTTTTTTTTGCTGCGGCTGGTTTTGCCGTTTCTTTTTCTTTGGTTTCTTTCGCTTCCTTTTTAACTGGCATTTTTCCTCCAAGAATGTTATGGATTCTTATTCTATTAGTTAGCTTCGTTTAGCTAAAGATTTAATGATTTCAGGTTTTTGCGCTGCATGTGGGTGCTGGTTTCCTTTATAAACAAACAGCCGTTTCATGCACTTTCGACCTAGCGGCCCGCTATTAACCATCCCTTTAACCGCAATAGTAATCACCAATTCCGGTTTTTTTGCGAGCATCGTTTCGAGTTTGGTTACTCTCAATCCACCGGGATATCCCGAATGATGGAAATACCATTTATCCTGCAGTTTTTTTCCGGTAACTTTAATCTTTTCTGCATTGATGACCACGACATGGTCACCCATATCTACTCCCGGAGTATAAGTCGGGGTATGTTTACCGGTTAAAATAAATGCTACTTTGGTAGCGAGTTTCCCGAGCGTTTGATTTTCGGCATCAACCAGATACCATTTCGGATTCAAATTACTCGGTTTTGCTTGATAACTTTTCATAATTGAATGATTCTCCCTATTCAGATATAGACTAATATTTTACTCGATTTAGCGGAAAATGTCAAATGCAAGGTTATGATTTTTACGATTGGATTTGATTTAGTTTGGATTCGATATCACCATAACCTTAGCTAAAAATCAAAATATTTTCCTTAGACGATATAGACAGTCGCTCTGATTCCTGAAAAATCAGTTTGCAAAGTTTGCAAACTGATTTTTAGACACATTTATAATAGCTGATTTGATTGATTTCGCTAAGGTTACCGAGCAAGTTGTAAACTTTGCAACTTGCTCCTGCTATACAGCTATCATCTCAATATTGACCTTTTTAGAATAGGGAGTATAACCCGAATTGGTCCGACCAATTCGGGTTATACTCCTCTGCAAAAATTAAACAAATAGACAGTCGATTCTAGTTCTTTGCCATTTTGGCATGCGAATAATAGGGTGGTATAGTATAATCTACAAAAGATTTGTAGACGGGATTGCAAGATAGAGTTGCACATGCAATCTGATAGGTATATAATTGCATGCGAATAATTTAGGGTGTTATGTAGTGCCATAAATATAAATGATTCTTATATATTAGGAGTATACTATGAAAAAAATCGGATTATGGATAATCGGCATATTATTTATCGGGAATATTATTTCCTGTGGCGCGAATGGGAAATCGCCAAATCCACCAGCCCAATCCGGGCAAACCAATAAAACAGTTCAATCCGATAGAACGATAAAATTTAAAAAGTATAGCTATATTGATAAACAGGGGATCGGGTGTGAAGCATTTTCGATGCTCATCCCGGCTGATTGGAAATTTGAAGGTGGGTTGCTCTGGCGGCCGCATCCGGCAATGCCGGCTACCGGTGATTGGCAGGTAATCAGTCCGAATGGAATCGATGCACTTACCGGATTCCCGACCCTGCCGTTTAGTTGGCAGCCGAATACGATCGGCGGCACCTTGTTTCCTATCGGGTCGAAATATTTTGGGAATGAAGTCCAGCCAACCCCAACCAACGTTTCCGATTGCGTTAAGAAATTCATTATTCCCCGATTCCGGCCGAATATCGGGAATTATAAGGTTATCAGTACTAAACCGGTACCGCAACTTACTGCGGTACTGCAATCGGAAAATAAACAGGCGGAAATCCAAACGATTAGAATGCGGATTGAATATCAGCAGAATGGTAAACCGGTTGAAGAGGATATTTATTCCGGATTGGTGATATATCGGTTTCCGCAATTTACCTTATGGATACTGGATAAAAATTTTTCTTTTAAAGCTGAAAAAGGTACCTTGGATGCGAACTATAAAATATTCGAGACCATGATCGGTTCGATTAAACTGAATCTGCAATGGTTTAATAAATATTCTCAATTGGTAGAAGCGATAGTAAAAATGAAACTGCAAGAGATTCATAATGTCGGGGAACTCAGCCGCATCATCAGCCAAACCAATAACGAAATCAGCGAAATGCGGCGTAGCCAATATGAAAGCGCGCAGGCTAGTTCGGATCGGGTCTCGAAAACCTTCAGCGAATATATGCGAGGTACTGAAGAATATTATAATCCGGTAGAAGGGAAAGCAGTCGATCTACCCAGCGGATATAACCAGGTATGGACCAATAATCTCGGGGAATATATTTTATCGAATGAACTGAATTATAATCCGAATGTCGGCTCGAATCTGCATTGGCAAGAGATTCAGAAACCATAAAAATATAATAATCGCGAATTAAGTGAATTAAACGAAATAAACTGATTGTAATATTTATTTGAAATAGGATATAATAAAATTAGCAATTGAAATAAAATATTCAGGTGTTAGGGAAAGTGGTCAACAAATCCACTGCGGTCCCGCCACTGTGATTGGGAACGAAACCTAATCGAAGTCACTGTTCCAAACATACTCGGAACGGGAAGACTTAGGGAGTAGGAATCAGGAACAAGCCCATAAGCCAGGAAACCTGCCTGAATATGACTCATCCGTAAATTGAATGATTCGGAGCCCTTCGTGGTAAAGGGTTTGAGGATACTCTATTTGGTAAACTTGATCCCCAACTCTTCGCCAGGAAGAGCTGGGGATTTTTGTTTATGCAAATAGCGCGAATAAAAGCGAATGTTTTGAATTCTAAGCATAAGAATATTTATAGCAAGATATATCTTCTAACTTTTGGTATCATTCTACTTTTAGCAGCATCGGTGTCTGCTGCCCCGAAGTTTACTGATGAAATAGGCCGGCAGATAACGCTCAACCATTTTCCTCCACAACGAATCATATCGGTAGCACCCAACATTACCGAAATCCTGTTTGCTTTAGGACTTGAGAAACAAATCGTTGGCGTAACCGATTTCTGCGATTATCCGGCAGCGGCAAAATCGATACCAAAAATCGGCGGATTCAGTAATCCGAATTTGGAAAAGATTATTTCTCTTAAACCGGACTTGGTAGTGATTACCGCTGACAGTAATCAGGATGCCATGACTAAACAATTATGGCAATTGAAGGTTCCGGTATATATCATCAATTCCCAAACGATTTTCGGGATTATGACTACTATTCGTAAACTAGGTGAAGTTACCGGAACTAATACTACCGCAAATAACCTGACCCAACAATTAGAACATCGAATCGAACTGGTGCACCTGAAGGTGAAAGCATTACCGAAACCGAAAGTATTATTTTTATGGTCAGAAAAACCATTGATTACCGCAGGGCAGGGGACATTCACTGACAACCTAATCGAACTAGCCGGGGGGATTAATATCGCTCAGGCATCGAAAATCAAGTATCCGAAATATAGTCTGGAAGAGATAATCCGGCAGCAGCCGGAAGTGATTATTATTGCTAATATGCAGAACCAAATCGATGCTTCGGTTTATTCCCGATGGCAGCAATGGTCGCAGATACCGGCAGTAAGGAATCATCGGGTATTTTCGATTAATAGCGACCTGATGGCAAGACCATCGCCACGAATTATCGATGGATTGGAAGAACTGGAGAAACTGATACATCAAGTTAAATTAGTTAAATAAGTTAAATAAGTTAAATAGGTTAAATAAGAAATTTCATGTGTTTAGTTTTTACTAATTTAACTCATTTAACCCATTTAACCATTTAACCTCGACATAAAATGAAAAGCCACGAACATTGGTTTCTAATTATTTTAATATTGGTATTAGCATTAGGAATCACTATTTGCTTGAGCACCGGTCTCGGTACAGTGTATATCAGTCCCTTAACCACCATGAAGGTGCTAACCAATCATTTCCTAAATATTCCATGGCAGATGAATTGGTCGGAAATGGAACAAACCATCTTGCTTGATGTCCGGTTACCACGAATCTATATCGCGCTCTTAGCCGGATTCGCGTTAGCCTCAGCCGGAGTAATATTCCAGGCATTATTACGCAATCCCTTAGCCGACCCATTTGTGATAGGAGTAAGTTCCGGTGCGGCTGTAGGTGCGGTGATTGCCATGGCATTGAAACTGCCGATAACCTGGTTCGGACTCAGTACTATCCCGGTATTTTCTTTCCTTGGAGGACTGGGAACCATCATTTTAATTTTTACTATTGCGCAGACGAAAGGTAGATTACAAAGCACTACGCTATTACTTGCCGGAGTAATTGTCAACGCTTTCTTTTCCGCAGTCATGATGTTTCTAGCATCAGTAGTCGATGCCGATAATATCCAGCGGTTTATGCTCTGGATGATGGGGCATTTGGAAATCGTAGAACCGAAATTATTAATCGTAGTGGCGATATTCATTGCGGTTGGTTGGACACTATTATGGATATATTCCCGGCATTTAAATGTATTAAGTTTGGGGGAAGAATCCGCCGCCCAGTTGGGAGTTGAAGTAGAACGAACTAAAAAGATCGTATTTATCGCTGCGGCATTAATCGCCGGTGCCGTGGTCAGTATCAGTGGAATCATCGGATTCGTAGGCTTGATGATCCCGCATATCGTTCGTTCATTCGTGGGTTCCGACCATCGAGTCTTATTACCCGTATCAGGATTATGCGGCGGAATTTTCTTAATACTGGCTGATACCATTGCCAGAACCATAATCGCGCCAACTGAGATTCCGGTCGGTGTAATCACTGCGTTATGCGGTGCACCGTTTTTTATTTATATTCTCCGGTCAAAAAAATGGCGCGGATTTTAATTCAATCCATGTAGTCATTCCCGCGAATGCGGGAATCCAGTAGCGATAAAACAGTAAAAAACAATGGTATAGATTCCTGCCTCTGCAGGAATGGCACGAAAGTCATGCAAGAATTGATTCAGGTAAACCATCTATCATTTAAATACGATAAATCGGAAATCGTATCGGATTTAACCTTTGCCGTTACTCAAGGAGAAATCCTTGGTATCATCGGACCGAATGGCTCTGGGAAAACCACGATGCTACGGCTATTGAGTGGTATACTTAACCCACAATCCGGACAGATTATTATTATGGATAAAAACCTGCCAGAATGGAATCGTAAAACTCTAGCAACCCAAATCGCTACCGTTCCTCAAGATACCTATATTCCGTTTAATTATACTGTTCGCGAAATTATTTTAATGGGGCGAACCCCGCATCTGCGATTGTTACAGTTCGAAGGCAAACAGGATTATACCTTAACCGATCAGGCGATGGCATTCACTGATACCCTCGATTTATCCGACCGATACTTCGATGCATTAAGCGGTGGTGAACGACAGCGAGCACTGATAGCCCGTGCCTTGGTGCAAGAGCCATCGATATTATTTTTAGATGAGCCTACTGCCCATCTGGATATTAATCATCAAATCGAAATATTGGATTTGGTTAAACGCTTGAATGCCGAACAGCATCTAACCGTAATCTTGGTAACCCATGATTTGAATCTCGCCGCCGGATATTGCGACCGATTAATCTTATTATCAAAAGGGAAAATATACTGCTCCGGAACCCCAAAAGAAGTTATTACCGAACCGAATATTCAACAGGTATATCAGACCAAAGTAGCTGTGAGCTATCATCCGATAACCGGAGTCCCGCAAGTGAATTTGGTGAGTCAGACTCCGTTTCAGCGGTATGCCGCCAAGAAAACCAAACTCCATGTTATTGGTGGCGGAGGAGCAAGTGCAGCGTTATTACGTCGGCTAGCGATAGAAGGATATCCGATAACAGTCGGTGTCCTAAATATCGGAGATACCGATGAAATCACCGCTAATTCAATGCATCTAAAAATAGTACGCGAGAATCCGTTTTCACCTATCTCCGATAAAGCTATCCAGGAGTGTCGGAAACTAATTGAACAGACCGATTATGTTATTCTGGAACGGATTATGGTCGGGAATGGCAATCTGGCGAACCTGGAGTTAGTGCAATATGCATTAGCATTAGCAAAGCCGGTTATGGTGTTAAACCAAAGGCAGCCGTTTGATTTCACTACCGACAGAAAAGCGATGCGATTGTTTGAGGAGATTATCCAACAGGGAGCGATATTGGTTAATAACCACGAAGAGATATTTGAAAAACTAGAGGTTGAAAATATTCAATCCCTACAAAGCATTAAATAAACAACTCGCAGAATCGATATCCCAAGGGGTTCTATAAACCTCTAGCTAAAGGAATTCTGCGATAATCCTGAATAGAAAGGAGGGTAATCAATATAAATCTAGAAGACTTGAATCCGAAATCTAAAATCAAAAATATACATGGATTTACTTTAATTGAATTATTAATTGTGGTAGCGATTATCGCCATTTTAGCGGCAATCGCAATTCCCAATTTTTTAGCCGCACAAACGCGGGCGAAAGTAGGCCGGGCAAAAGCGGATATGCATTCAATAGCCAATGCTCTGGAAGCTTATCGGACGGATAACGAAGCATATCCGACTATGATAGAACCCGGATTTATGGGCGGTCCTCCGGCGATTCAGGGTTCGGAATTGAAATGGTGGTATGTCCCGGATTCGTTGAGTACACCGATTGCCTATCTATCGAATGCGGCAATCTTATGCCCATTTGGCGGGAACTATGATAAAGCCCCTTATTTCCCAAATGGATTATGGCAGCGATATGGGTATGAGAATATATTGGAATTAAGTCAAAAAGCGGTTACTTGGTCGGTATTTCAACGGCGGTATCCACCGGTAGCATTTACTTGGAGTGGCCCTTGGCGGTTGCAATGCATTGGCCCGGACCGATTATGGAATCCGTCAGAGTTATATGATCCTACAAATGGTATTATGAGCGGCGGAGATATTATCCGTACCCAACTCGACCCGGAAGGAAATCAACCGCATACATTGTCATAATATAAACAAACCGCAGAATCGGTATGCAAAAGAGACTTATGCAAGACCAGTTGCATCGTTAGATTCTGCGGTTACCCCTTTAGAGAAAGGAGGTGCATCTATATTACTACAAAACTCCAGAATCAGAAATCAGCAATTAGCAAAATGTTTCATGGTTTCACTCTCATCGAATTATTAATCGTAGTAGCGATTATTGCTATCCTTGCAGCAATAGCGATTCCGAATTTTCTTGCAGCGCAAACTCGGGCGAAAGTCGCCGATAGTCAGGCATCGATGCGAACACTCGCTACCGGATTAGAGGCGTATGCGGTCGATAACAACGATTATCCTTATGTCGGCAATATCACTGACTATGAGCAGAAATTGGTTTGTTTAACAACGCCGATGAGTTATCTAGCATCACTCCCGAAATATCAATGGCAACCGTGGTTACCATTTGGCGCTACCCGACCGATAAAATTCTATTATTATAATGACCGGAAAAGCCATGATGAATTGGTCGCTGGATGGGGTTATCCCTGGTCAATGTTTGATCCCTTTGATAGAAGGAAATGGTATGTAAGCTGTGTCGGTCCTGATGGCGATTATGACCAAGCTTGGGATGGTTCTACTCCCGGATCAAACTATCATCTTTATGATCCAACCAATGGTACTGTTAGTAATGGAGACCTGATTAGGTTAGGACCATAAAGGATTATCAAATTCAATTCTATCTCTCACAATGAGCAAAGTAAATCCGTTTACTTTGCTCGTTCTTTTCTAAATTATAATACCGCGCAGCGATATTATTTTTCTGGCTTGTATACTTTTCCCTGGTTGTAACTAAAATGGTTATGAGATATACTTATTAGCTTAGGTCTTAACTAAATCATGGAGGGTATATGTATAACCTAAACAAAAAAGTTTTAGTAATATTATCAGGCATTCTAATCGGGGCATTATGGCACCAGTCAGTTGCGTTTATAAAACCAAAATCAGAACTACGGATTTTACCAAACTATGATATTCGACTGGATACCAAATCGAGTGCATCGTTCGCTTTTAAGTCGGATATGAATAAAGTAGAACAACAAAACGCTATTTCCAATTTACAAAAAGAATTGGGGAAGGAAGTTATTGCCCGATATAATCCTAATGCTCAAGTTCCAAAACATCTATTTAGTTATACTGGTACCCTTACCGATCCGAAAACCGGAACTTCGGAAAGTATCGCTCGTGAATTTATCAGTAACCATCCTATATTATTTGGCATTTCAGATAAAGCGTTAGCTGATTATCAGATAACGAAAAATATCCAAACAGCCCATAACGGGATAACTAATCTATCATACCAGCAGTTCTACCAAGGCTTGGAAGTGTTTAATGCGCAGATTCGCGTTAATCTAAACAATGCTGGTTCGATTATTTCGGTTAGTGCCAATCATACCCCGAATATTACGGGTTCAGTGGATGCAAAACTATCAGCAAGCGCAGCGGTAATTGCCGGAGCAAAATGTATATCTGATAAAGTATCATTTATTCCAATAATAAAAGAGAGTAGTCAATCATTGAATCAGAAAACCGTTTTTGAATCCGGGGTGTTTGCAGAAGACATCGCCGCTGATTTGATTGTGTTTCCATTAGGTTCAACCGCTAGACCGGCATGGAGAATGACGTTCGTTGAAAAAGATACACCAAACGTTTATTTAGTGCTTATTGATGCCGAGACCGGCGATTTATTATATCGGCAGAATCTAACCAAATATGCAGCGTCAGGGTTGGTCTATGAAGAGAGTCCGATAGCAACCATCCCACCATTTTCAAGTTCTCGCGTGACTAAATTGTTTGACGGTTCTGCGGTGAGTGCGGCTACTACCGCATCTCCACTCGGTTGGGTTACTGACACCACCACTTTGGGCAATAATGTTCGAGCAGAAGAAGACTGGGATGCGAATAATTCTACTCCCGGTGAAATGGCCATCAGTACTACAGGTAATTTCAGTTTCACTCTCGATTTATATCAAGACCCAACCACTTATCGGAATGCTTCGATAACCAACCTATTCTGGGTTAATAATATGATGCATGATTGGCTTTATGATTTGGGATTTACCGAATCCGCTGGTAACTTCCAGGGAGATAATTTCGGTCGCGGTGGTTCAGCGAGCGATTATGTAGTCGCTCAGGCACAAGATGGTTCCGGAACAGATAATGCCAATTTCTATACTCCTGCCGATGGATCGAAACCACGGATGCAAATGTATATCTTTACTTATACCAGTCCGAGACGGGATAGTTCGATAAATAACGATGTCCCGATTCATGAGTATTGCCATGGATTATCGAATCGATTAGTAGGAATATATTCATTGGATGGGGTGCAAAGTGGTGGTATGGGCGAAGGGTGGAGTGATTGGTATGCGGTAACACTCCTAGATGATTATCCAAAAAGTACCACCAATAGTATGGTCGTCGGTGCTTATGTGGTAGATGATACTCTTGGTATCCGAAGATATCCCTATAGTATGAATACCAGCGTTAATCCATTAACCTATGGAGATATGGCTGGAGAAGTACATGACGATGGCGAAATCTGGTGTGTTACCTTATGGGAAATGTATAAACTACTAGTACAACGATATGGTTTAGACTCCGATACTACACAACCATGGCGGATAGAAACGCCATATGATGGCCGGGAACGAGCTTGGTTGATGGTAACCGATGCTATGAAATTATCACCGGATTCGCCGACGATGCTGGATATGCGGGATGCAATATTGCTGGCAGATAAGAACAATTTTGCCGGTGCTGATATCGATATTATCTGGAAAGTATTTGCGAAACGCGGTATGGGTTATTCCGCTAGTTCTAATGGCGATACGATATTGGTTACAGAAGCGTTCGATTTGCCTCCTAATACTCCTTTATTACAGTATGCTAGTTCAGTTATTGACGATAATTCCGGAAATAATGATGGGAAAGCTGATGCCGGAGAACAGATTATTATGCCGGTTACACTCATCAATCGAGGGATTTGTGAAGCATCGAATATCTCGGCGACATTAACCAGTTCCAGTCCGTTTATTACCATAACTCAGAATTCGGTTACTTTCCCGGATATCGATGTCGATACTACGAAACTATCGAATACCCCTTATTTTGCCTGGTATTCTTCTTCAACAACTCCAATTACTAATGCCGGTTTTACACTCCAGATACATTCGAATTATTCGACGAGTTTCAATTACAATACGACTTCTAGTTTTATGATTCCGATTGGCGGATATATCGTAGAGACGGTAGCATATAATTGGATCAATGCAGAGTCCGGAACCCAGGTTACTCTTGGTGATGACCAGGGTACGACAGTTAATCTCGAATTCAATTTTAAATATTACGATAACCAATATAGTTCGGTGATAATCAGTTCTAATGGATATCTAACCTTCGGGACTACCGGTAGAGCTTATTCCAATAGTACGATTCCCAAAACCACTGAACCGAATAATGCGATTTATGTTTTTTGGGACGATATGAATCCTTCTATTTCCGGTTCTACGGTATGTTATTTGACTTCCGGTACGGCACCAAATCGAACCTTTACCGCTGCATGGATAAATGTTCCTCCTTATGGAGTAAGCGGGAAAGGAACCTATGAAGTAACCTTATATGAAACGAGCGGCGATATTATTTGCCAATATCAAGATGTAGCGTTCCAAAGCTATACTCATGATTCCGGTAACTCTGCAACGGTTGGTATTGAAAATAGCGATGCTAGTATGGGGATTGAATATTCATATAATGTCAATGATTTAATTTGGGATGGATTAGCGCTCCGGTTTGGATTAACCAAATCCAGCGCCAATCAATACTTGAATAGCTATGGAAGTTTCTCGGTTGGCAGCGATACTACCCATTGGTATTTCGAGAAATATGCTGATGGTACTGGTCCCGGAACATTATCCTGGTCGGAGAGTTTAAGTGGGCAGACCGGTGTAGTTAAAATATTGCAAGCTGCAGGTGAAAAAGGGAAGTTAACCCAGATATTCTCTGTTCCAACCTCTGGTTGGTATACCGCTCAAGCCAAAGTAGCTACCGATATTGTTACTGTTTCCAAACAGCAGAAGGTATATCTCTATCTACAAGAATTAAATAGCGATACTGCCATTGTAGGGACGGCAAATGAAGTTATCCAGCCGGGAAATGGCGGTTTAGGTACGGCAAGTACTTGGCGCGATTTGAAAATATCATTCTATGCACAGAATACACTATTAGGAATTCAGTTGGTTGCAATAAACAATAGCGGTACCGGAGTTACCGGCAGTATCTATGCTGACAATTTATGGGTAACCGCAGGTGTTACTAAAGCGACCACAACAGTATCGATTCCGAATGCGAGTTTTGATTCTGGTACGACTAATTGGTTAATCTCGGTTTATGCTGATGGAACCGGTCCCGGGACTTGGACTGGATATAGTGGATTGTTATTAGGCTCACAGGGTGGTGGCGAAAAGGGGAAAGTAAGTCAGACCTTGAACCTCTCACCGGTCGGAAAAAATATTATTGGATCGGTCAAGGTATTCAGTAGCGCTTCGACTATGAATTATACGCAGAAAGTATATTTATATGTCTATTGTTATGATAGCGCATATAGTATAGTTATCGAAAGCGGGAATGCGATATTGCAACCAGGGAAATGGAATCCGAGTCAATGGCAGACTCTCCAGTTTGGATATTTACCGACAACAATATATAACGCGGTGCAAGTGGTAGCAATCAATCCTGCGAGTAATCCTTATGAATCGATTTACTTTGATGATTTGGTAATTAATAAGGAATAATGTTTTAAAATGTCATTCTCGGAAGAGTCGAGTCTTCGACCTGCGAAAGCAGGAATCTAGTCTGATTTAAAAAAGCAAGTTCTCCATTGAAGAACTTGCTTTTTTTTATGTCTATTTTCTATATCAAATAACGAAGATAGTAATATAATTATAACTAAGGTTAACACAAAAAGCAGCGCTTGTTTAATCTTTTCCGAGTAAATTAATCTAGTTTAACCACAATAATATGAATGATTTAGCTAATTTATATAAATTTTTATTAATATTCTATCTGTTTCATGTGTCTATTATTTATAAGAAGCATTATAAACATTTTATTTTAAATAGGAGGTAACACATATGCTAAAGTTTAACGTAGTAGCGATATTAGGGTGTATTCTAGGAGTGGTTTGTTTGGCTGGTTTCTCAATTGCAGGAGGATTAGTGTACTCGACATATCTCGGTGGAAGTGCAGATGATTATGGCTATGGTATTGCAATAGATAGTTCAGGAAATGCCTATATAACGGGGCTAACTTATTCTACTGATTTTCCCACCACACTTGGTGTTTATGATACTTCGGCGAATGGAAGCAGTGATGTTTTTATAACCAAATTGAATACCAATGGTACTGGATTGGTCTATTCGACCTTTCTTGGAGGTAGCGGGCTGGATTCTAACGCGAATTATTTAGATTTGAATTGGCATGGCGATATTGCCGTGGATAAAGATGGGGATGTTTATATTAGTGGCCGGACCAATTCCTCTGATTTTCCGACTACTCCAAACGCGATTGATATATCATTTAACGGCGCAGTAGATGCTTTTGTCAGTAAACTGAATAGCGATGGCAGTATCTTGTTATATTCAACCTATTTAGGCGGTACGGGTGAAGATTATGGCGGTGGAATTGCGATCGATAATTCAGGAAATGCCTATATTACCGGATTGACCTATTCTTCTGATTTTCCAACCACACCCAGCGCATTCGATCCCTCTTTTAATGGAGTATATGATGCGTTTGTGAGTAAATTGAATGCAGATGCCACCGAGTTAGTATATTCAACTTATTTGGGTGGCAGTACTTATGACTGGGGGCAGGATATCGCAGTTGATAGTTCCGATAATGCCTATGTCACCGGATTTACATATGGTGGATTCCCGGTCACACCCGGTGCATATGATATTACTCATAACGGATCGTATGAAGATGTTTTCGTCACTAAACTTAATGCTGATGGTTCGGTGTTACTCTATTCGACTTATATCGGTGGTTCAGTTATGGATTATGCCATGGGTATAGCTATCGATGGTTTAGGAAATGCCTATTTATCCGGTAATGCGCATTCTGATGATTACCCAACTACACCCGGCGCATACGATACTTCATTTAATGGCGGTGGTTCAGATGTTTTTATCACCAAACTGAATCCGGCTGGGGCTGACTTAGTCTATTCGACCTATTTGGGTGGTAGCAGTAGTGATTGGGGATATGGTATTGCTATTGATAATTCAGGGAACGCATATGTTACCGGTGTAACCTATTCTGTTGATTTCCCAACTACTCTTGGTGCATTCGAAACTTCATACAAAAGTATTTTCGTAAGTAAGTTAAATGCCAATGGAACCGCACTAGACTATTCAACTTTTTTGGGTGGTGGTGGCGGTGGTGATGCTATTGCGGTTGATGATTCGGGGATCGCCTATATCACTGGGTGGACGAGTTCTCCTGATTTTCCGACGACTTCTGATGCTTTTGATACCTCAGCTAATGGGTCTTATGATGCTTTTGTCACCAAGTTAATACCAGTCTCATCGTATGTCGCTCCAGGCCAATTATTTTATTCGACTTTACTGGGAGGAAGTGGCGATGATAATGCTTTTGGAATAGCGCTTGATACGGTTGGTAATGCCTATATCATTGGAGACACCAATTCACTCGACTTTCCAACTACGGTAGGAGCTTTCGATACCATCCTTGATTTAGATACTGCTAAAACCGATACTTTTATAACCAAGCTAAATACTACTGGAACGGATATAGTATATTCCACTTTTATTGGAGGTAGTGATAGCGAACATGGGGCGAGTATTGCGCTTGATCAAGAAAAGAATGTGTACCTAACCGGATATACCAATTCGACTGATTTCCCGATTACCGCGACTGCCTTTGATACAACCTATCATAATACTGGTGCCTATATCAGTAAATTAAGTGCTGATGGTTCAGAATTGCTTTATTCTGCTATCCTCGCTGGTGCGCAAAGCAATGAAATTGTCGTAGATGATAATGGTAATGCTTATATTGCCGGGATAACCGGTAATCCTAATTTTCCAATAACTCCCTATGCGTTTCAGACGACTATAGGATACACGTGGGATGGGTTTGTGAGTAAACTCAATACGCTGGGTTCAGGTGCTACTTCGTTGGTTTATTCAACTTTCCTAGGTGGCAATGGAGAAGATGCAAGTAATGCGATTGCGATCGATAACGCGGGAAATGCCTATATTACCGGGAGAACCTATTCAACCGATTTTCCAACTACACCTGAAGCGTATGATACTACAAGAAATTATCGGCCTTGGTTCGATTGCTATTTAACCAAACTAAATCAGGATGGTTCCGCCTTAATATATTCAACTTATTTGGGTGGTAATAAACATGATGAAGGATTTGGAATAGCGGTTGATGGTTCTGGTAATGCCTATATTACCGGATTCACCAGTTCAGAGAATTTCCCCACTATTCCACCAGCGCAGCATACTGACGATACCCGATGTTTTATAACCAAGTTTAATGCTATCGGTTCTGCATTGGTTTATTCAACTCTTTTAGGCAATGATTATTCGTATGGAAATAGTATCGCTTTAGATAAAACCGGTAGTGCCGTTATAACTGGGTATACAATGGGAGGGTTACAAACTACTATCGGTGCTTATGATACCGACTGGAATGGAGGCTCAATTTATAATTTCTGGGATGCATTTATAACCAAACTGAATGCTACTGGTTCAGCGTTACTCTATTCAACTTTTTTAGGTGGTAGTGGTGGTGACCATGGGCAAGGTATCGCTCTCGATCAAGAGGGAAATGCATATATTGCCGGATATACCGAATCTTCAACCGATTTTCCGACGACCTCAGGAAGTTTTGATACTACGTTTAATGGCGGTCGCTGGGATGCGTTTGTAACCAAGATGTCGCTGGGAGAAGTAAATAGAAATCGATTATTTACTTCAAGTAGAGATACTACTCAATGGATGTTTGAAAAATATGGTGATGGAACTGATGCCGGGAGTTTATCGTGGATAGACTATTACAATGGTCAATCCGGAATCGTGCAGTTAACTCAGAGTCCGGGAGAGAAAGGGAAATTAACCCAGGTATTTTCAGTACCCACACCAGGTTGGTATACCGCAGTTGCGAAAGTTGCGACTGATATCGGCGAGGTTAGTCAACAGCAGAAGGTTTATCTCTATCTGCAGGAATTAAATAATGAAACGAAGATTAGAGCAGCTGCGAATCAGGTTATTGCTGCTGGAAATGGTGGATTTGAAGGTGCTGGGATTTGGAAAGATATGCAGATATCGTTTTATGCACAAAGTACCTTGTTAGGGATTCAATTAGTCGGGATTAATCCGGCTGGGAATACTATCACCGGGAGTTTATATATCGACGATATTGAAGTGTATCTAGGCGCACCGCAACCGCAAACGGAGTTAGCGATAAATAATGCTTCGTTTGATAATGGTACTACTGATTGGGTAATCCAACCGTATGCTGATGCGATAAGCGCTGGGCAATGGGATGGTTGGGAAGGATTATTGTTAGGCGCACAAAGTGCGGGTGATAAAGCTAGAATCAGTCAAATGGTTGATTTCACTTATGCAGGCCAACCAGTATCAGGGTCAGTTTGGGTATATAGCGGTGCGGCTTCGATGAGTGAAACCCAGAAAGTATATTTATATCTCTATAGCTATGATAGCGGGTATGGTAAAGTAATTGAAAGTGGGAATGCGATATTGCAACCCGGTAAATGGGTTCCCGGAGAATGGCATCAACTCCAGTTCGGCTGTCTGCCTTTTACCGCCTATAATGCAGTGCAATTAGTCGCCATTAATCCTTTAGGTAATCCCTATCAAGCGGTCTATTTCGATAACTTGGAAATAAAACAATAATAATTAATCTATCGTCTTAAATAAGGAGTATTAAGATGCTCTTTTAGGGCATTTAATACTCCTTTTTTTACGCCGTTTACATTGGGGTAACCTCGGAGTGGACCTAGTGTGCCTTCGACCCACACTAGGTCCTCTCCAGTGCCAAACGGAATTAGTCCGGATTTCGCACGAGAAACAATTCGAGATATATTGAGCGTATTACTGTCAGTAGAAGAAGGCAATGGTAGATTGGAAATGGTTTATCTTAAGAAAGTTGAAATGCAGATAGCAGGTTTAATTCCGAAATCTGAATTCCGCAATCTGCAATTAAACGGGGGCATAAAGGTATTGTATAATATTTGCCCCGAAATGGATAGCGCTAATATTCTCAATGCTTTATAAGAATATATAAGTAGCAGGCTAAACCGAAATCAAATTGGCAGGCTGCCAATCTGATTTTTTTTATGGTTTATAATAGTATTTCCCATAATGCTACTAATAATAGTATAGATAAAATCATCACTGGTGTCTCAGTAATGTTAGAATAGATAGACAATCCGGTTAAACGATACCATTCTCATTGGGAAAATACCATCGCCGCTATAGTTCGAAATTGAACTCGAAAACATCTATAAATATTTGACACTCTAGGTATACTCTGCTAAAATTTATAGTTCAGCACTAATACAAAAACCAGTAACAAAATCATAAATCCCGACACCTATCGGGGTAAAGGAGATAAGCAGTATGCCAAAAAGTTATTTGTTTACTTCAGAATCAGTTACTGAAGGGCATCCGGATAAAATCTGCGACCAAATATCCGATGCCATTTTAGATGAGATTTTTAAGAAAGACCCCAATGGTCGCGTAGCCTGCGAAACCTTGGTCACCACCGGATTGGTTATGGTAGCCGGAGAAATAACGACCAATAGTTATATCGATATTCCGAAAATCGTTCGCGGTACCGTTCGTGCGATTGGGTATACCGATGCGACCTATGGCTTCGATTATGAAACTTGCGGCGTAATAACCGCAATTCAAGAGCAATCGCCGGATATCGCCCGTGGCGTCGTTCAAGAAGTTAAAGGCGCCGGTGATCAGGGGATGATGTTCGGGTATGCTTGTAACGAAACTCCAGAACTTATGCCGATGCCGATTATGTTAGCGCATCAGTTATGCCAGCAATTAGCCAAAGTCCGGAAAGATGGTACCTTACCTTATCTCCGTCCGGATGGTAAATCGCAGGTAACGATCGAATATGTCGATAAAAAACCGGTTCGAGTACATACTGTCGTCATCGCTGCGCAACATGGTGAGGTTCGACAAGAAGAATTAAGAGAAGATGTCATCGAAGAAGTAATCAAAAAAGTAATTCCCGCCAATTTATTGGATAAGAAAACCATATTCCATATCAATGCAACCGGCAAATTTGAAGTCGGTGGCCCGCATGCCGATACCGGTGTTACCGGTCGGAAAATTATTGTTGATACCTATGGTGGTGTTGCCCCGCATGGTGGTGGTTGTTTCTCCGGTAAAGACCCGACCAAAGTTGATCGTAGTGGCGCTTATGCCGCGCGCTATGCGGCGAAAAACATCGTCGCTACCGGATTAGCTGATGAATGTACCATCCAATTAGCCTATTGTATCGGGGTCCCTGAACCGGTCTCGATTAATGTTGATACCAAAGGTACCGGAAAAGTATCGGATGAAAAACTGGTTAAATTGCTGCGCGATAATTTCGATTTCACCCCTGCAGGAATCATCAGTAGTCTGAAATTACGGAGACCGATCTATAAGAAGACCGCTGCCTATGGTCATTTCGGTAGAACCGAACCGGAATTCTCCTGGGAAGCGACTGATAAAGTTAAAGCGTTAAAAAAAGCGTAGGATAGAACATAATGAACCGATGAACGGGTGAATAGGTGAACCGGAGAAGAAAATCTTTTTCTCCCAATCGCCGATTCTCCGATTCACCGGTTCTTTTTATTTTATATAAGGAGCTATTAAGATATGAACTATGATATTGCGGATATTAAGTTGGCTGAAAAAGGGAAGTTAAGAATCGAATGGGCAGACCGGAATATGCCGGTACTCCAACTGATTCGGAAACGATTTGCGAAAGAGAAACCGCTAAAAGGAGTTCGATTAGCCGCCTGTTTGCATGTAACTACCGAGACTGCTAATCTAGCCCGAACTTTACAAGCGGGTGGGGCGGAATTAGCGTTATGCGCTTCCAATCCATTAAGCACTCAAGATGATGTCGCAGCTTCATTAGTAAAAGATTATGGCATTCCGACCTTTGCAATCAAAGGGGAAGACCGGGATACCTATTATTCACATATCATTGCGGCACTCAATACCAAACCAATGATTACCATGGACGATGGCGCGGATTTGGTGTCAACTATTTTATCTGAACGAAAAGACCTGATTAAACATGTTATCGGTGGAACCGAAGAGACTACCACCGGAGTAATTCGGCTCCGGAGTATGGAAGAAAAAGGGGTATTGAAATTCCCGATCGTTGCTGTGAACGATGCCGATACCAAACATTTATTCGATAACCGTTATGGTACCGGACAGAGCACTATCGACGGAATTCTCCGGTCAACCAACGTATTAATTGCCGGCAGCACATTTGTGGTCTGCGGATACGGCTGGTGCGGTCGAGGTACCGCTACTCGTGCGAAAGGCATGGGTGCCCATGTTATTATTATTGAAGTCGATCCGTTACGGGCATTAGAAGCCGTCATGGATGGATTCCAGGTCATGCCGATTGCTGATGCGGCGAAACTCGGGGATATTTTCGTTACCGTAACCGGCGATATTAATGTTATCCGAAAAGAGCATTTTGCGGTCATGAAAGATGGCGCAATTGTCGCCAACTCTGGCCATTTCAATGTTGAAATCGATATCCCGGCATTAGAGAAAATGAGTAAAAAGAAACGGCAGATTCGCGATTTCGTTATGGAATATACGTTACCCAATGGTCGGAAAATCAATCTATTGGGCGAAGGCCGATTGATTAATTTAGCTGCCGCGGAAGGGCATCCGGCAGTAGTTATGGATATGAGTTTCGCTAACCAATCCTTGTGCGCCGAATATATGGTTAAACAGGGTAAGAAACTCCAGAAGAAAGTATATCGGGTACCGATGGATATCGATAAAATGATATCGCGCCTGAAACTGAAGGCGTTAGGAGTTAATATCGATACCCTGACTAAAGAACAGGAAAAGTATTTAGCGTCCTGGGAAATGGGAACGTAATATAAGTACCAAGTATCAAGTATCAAGTACCAAAATGTAAAACTGATATATCAGCCCGCTTCAAAATAATCGAGGCGGGCTTTTTTATTTGAGGGTATTATACTAGAATAGATAGCTATGCAAATCAAATCGAGACTAAATAAATTAAGACAGGTTTTGCGAAAGAATAATATTTCCGGTATCTTGATAACTAATCCGATCAACTGCAGTTATCTATCCGGATTTACCGGAACCGATTCGATTCTGTTAATCGGATTAAATAAAGCATATTTTATCACCGATTTCCGATATACCGAACAGGCAAAAAAAGAAGTTACCGGGTTTACTATTGTTGAAAGAGGATTATCCGAATCATTATTTGAAAGTGCAGCGAAACTGGTTGGTTCACATAAATGGCTTCAAATTGGTTTTGAATCTGACCATCTGTCCTATTCATCACATAAGCGATTGAAAAAGAGTTTGGGTAAAACAAATTTGGTTTCCACTGAAAAACTAGTTGAAACCATTCGAGAAATTAAAGATGATTCAGAGATAAAATTGATTAAAAAAGCTGCAGAAATAGCCGATATTGCTTTCGAGCGAACCATTCCGATGATCAAGGTTAGTAAAACTGAAATAGAGATAGCCGCGTGGTTCGAATCTGAATCGAAAAAACTCGGTGCTGATAAGGTAGCGTTTGAAGTCATCGTCGCATCCGGTACTCGCGGGTCATTACCGCATGGGATTGCTTCTAGAAAGAAGTTTAAACCAGGAGAATTGATTACAATCGATTTTGGAATCGTATATCAAGGATATTGTTCTGATTGTACCAGAACCCTTGTTTTAGGTCAGCCGAATGAAAAACAAATGATAATCTATTCCCTGGTGCTGCAAGCGCAATTGACTGCATTGCAAGCCGTTAAACCGGGTGTAGTATGTAAGGAAATAGATAGTATCGCGCGGTCAATATTAGAGAAAACCGGATATGGGAATTATTTCGGGCATGGGCTTGGTCATGGGGTAGGGCGGGAAGTGCATGAATTACCCCGGGTATCGAAATTAGGTCAAACCAAATTAGTTCCCGGAATGGTAATCACTATTGAACCGGGAATATATCTTCCGAACTGGGGTGGGGTTAGAATCGAAGATTTGGTACTGGTAACGGATAAAGGATATAAAATATTAAGCTCTTTTCCAAAGGAATTGATTAGCCTGCCGATATAATGAACTTAAATCATCCAAAAATAATTAAAGAATTGCTCCTTCCAATTGTAATCGTCATTGCGGTATATGTGGTGCTTATCGCGGTTTATATCCATCCTTACCAGTATAAGCTATCGAGTTTAGTTAAGTTTGATGTTCAAGAACCAAATTACCGACCGGAGCTTATCCCCAGTGGAACAGTGGTGTTTCAGGGGAATGGATATGATGGCCAATATAATTTCTATATTATTAAAGATTTATGGTTTAGAGGAACCTTCACCGATGCATTTCGGTATCAACGAGTCTTATATCCTATCTTAGTAGACCTACTTGCTTTCGGGAATAATAATCTCATATTCGTTTCTTTTATCCTCATAAACTTCATTAGTATCATCTTCGGCATAATTTACTTAAGGAAATTAATCGGGCAATCATGTAAATCCAGTTGGTTGATTCTCTATGGACTCAATCTAGGATTTGTTTTTGGGGTACTCTATGATTTAGGTACTCCGGTGGCGATAGGTGGTATAGTCATTTCGTTATATTATCTATTGAAAAACCGAGTGGGATTAACCGCACTATTTTTAGCCATATCGATGTTAACCATGGAAAATGCGGTTTTGGTGATCGTTCCGCTGATACTTTATTTCTTATGGAAGAAAGAATGGCAGAAATCGGGTATATTATCGATAAGTTTTATCCCGTGGTTCGTATGGCAATGCATTCTATGGAATCGATTCGGTATCATACCGATCTTAGCATCATCCGGGGTTATCACCGTTCCATTCTATGGTATCGTCCAACAGATTATCTCTATTATCCAAACGCAATATACTGGTTTATTAGCTTTTCTCCGTCAAACAAATGTGGTCTGGATACTTTTATTTGTGGTAGCGAGTATGCTAATCAGTATATATCACTTCAAACGAAATAAAGATCTTTATTCTTGGCTAATCTTATTTCATGCGATATTCGGTATCTGTTTAAGCCAAACCATGATTTGGACGCATACGATTACTTCACCAGCACGAGTATTATCGGGAATGTTTCCCTTAGCCATTCTAATGTATAGCCAGTACCAAACGGATAAATGGGGGAAGTTATTAATCTATTTTATCTGGTTGCTGACATTATTAGGAATTCTTCGCATATTCATGCTGCCGATACACCCGTATTTTATTACATAGAAATATTACATGAAAAAACCGATTCTCATTTTAACCTTAGTATATCTGGTGTTATTAATCTTCATCTTTCATCCGCGAATTTCCGGTAATGATGAAATTGGATATTATGTTTACTTGCGGTCAGCAGTTTTCGATAGAGACTTCGATTTTACTAACGAATTCGAGTATTATAAAAATTCTTATCTTATCGTTGGATATAGTCCGGTAACGGGGAAGCCGGTGAATGGGCTACCGATTGGTTCCGCTGTTTTATGGTTACCGTTCTTCTTGCTAGCGCATATCGGAATTTGGATATCGCATTTATGGGGGAGCTCGATATCCATGGATGGATATTCGAAACCATATGTTGATGCGATTTGTTTCGGTTCATCGTATTATGCTTTTCTCGGAATATTACTAATCTTTCAATTAGCTAGAAAAATATTTTCTACCATAAACAAGGTGTCAATTAAAACCATAGTGGTTAGTATCATATTATTCTGGCTATCTTCACCTTTAATATTTTATATGTATCTCCAGCCGGCAATGGCGCATGCCAACTCGGTATTTGCGGTATCGCTCTTTTTTTATCTATGGTATCGATATCGGAATCAAGATACCTGGCTGAAATGGCTGCTATTGGGATTAAGCGGTTGCTTGATGACGCTGGTGAGATTTCAAGATGCGATATTTCTGATTATTCCATGGCTGGATTATTGCATTAATCAAGATCGAAATAATCGAAAGCGGTTTGTGGTAATCATTCGGAATATAGCGGTTTTCCTCATCGCGTTTATTCTCTTCTTTATCCCGCAATTAATTGCTTGGAAGGCAATTTTCGGGTCCTATTTCAGCGGGCCGGAATCGCATTCGATTGTTTCTGGGACTAATATCATGCATCCGCATCTAATCGCTATTTTATTTTCCGGTCGGCATGGATTGATTACCTGGAATCCGATTATCCTCTTGAGTATCTTCGGTGCGATTTGGTTCTGGAAAAAAGTGCCATCGGTTATTTCGATGCTTGGTTTCGTTTTTATACTTCAGATGTATCTGATTAGTTGCTGGCATGAATGGTGGGGTGCCCATTCTTTCGGACATCGCATGTTTCTGAGTAGTACACCCTTTTTTATTATCGGTTTAATCGCTTTTATAAATCGAATTAAGCAGAGAATAAACTGGCGTTGGATTTATGGTATTAGTATCTTATTTATCCTCTGGAATTTCGGATTGATTGCCCAGTATTCGCTGGGGATAATCGATCGAGATGGAACCACTCCATTCCAGATAGTTATCTATAATCAATTTATGGTGGTTCCATTACAACTTAAAAATATATTGCATTACTTTATACCATAATACATGCACCAAGATAAAATACCCATAATAATTCTGTTAGGCCCTACCGCAATCGGTAAAACGGATATCGGAATAAATATCGCCCAGGATTTAAATACCGAGATCATTTCTGCAGATTCGATGCAGATATATCGGTATCTCGATATAGGTACCGCCAAACCGACCCCAAAACAACAGCAGCTGGTGAAACATTATCTGATTGATGTGATAAATCCGGATGAACCGTATAATGCTGCAATGTATAGCCGACATGCGGAACAAGTGGCGGTAGATTTAGTGCAACAGCATAAAATCCCTTTGGTAGTAGGCGGCAGTGGGTTATATATCCGTGCGTTAATCGATGGGATATTCGACCAACCGAAAATCGATGCCGATTGGCGAGATAAATTTAAGAAAGATAATGAGACCAGAACCAGTCCCGAGTTATATGCAGAACTCCAAAAGAAAGATGCCGTTGCCGCACTCAAAATCCATCAGAATGACCGACGCCGGATTCTTCGAGCGTTAGAAGTATACTATTTTTTCCAGGTTCCAATCAGCCAATTGCAGCACCAGCAACAAGAGCAAGGGAGTCGGTTCCAGCCGATTTATTTCGGGCTTAAAATGGAAATGAAAGAATTATATTATCGAATTGATAGGCGAGTAGATCAAATGTTGGAACAAGGGTGGATTGATGAAGTTAAACAGCTGCGGGGAAAAGGATATTCACCGAAGGTGTTATCAATGCAAGGTTTGGGGTATCGACATCTTAATTCTTTTCTGGATAATAAATTATCGCATGAGCAAATGATACATGTAATTAAACGCGATACTCGGCATTACGCGAAACGGCAGATGACTTGGTTCCGGGCGAATCAACGACTGGTTTGGTTTGAAGTTACCGAAACCAATCGATCTGAGATTATCAGTAAAATTTTACATTATCTAGAAAAAAACACAAAAAAGACTTGATTAATATAGCTGAATCGGTTTATGATACTATACTAATTTAATCGGGAGGAATATTACTTTGAGTATGTCGAAAGTAAGTATGAACCTGCAGGATAGTTTTTTGAACGCCGCTCGGCGGCAGAACGCGCTTGTTACCATTATTTTAACGGATGGCACCCAGCTGAAAGGGAAAGTGAATGGATTCGATAATTTCACCGTTATCCTCGATGTCGGTAAAGTCCAGCATTTAGTATATAAGCATGCGATTGCTACTGTATTCCCGGATAAACCCTTAGAACGGAAAGCGCCGATTGCATCACCCCAGCCAAATCATGGACCGAATAATGTGGGGAAAAATAACGGAGCTAAAAATAATGAATTAACTCCCGAGAAGATGCAAGAGTTTAAAAAAACCATGGAAAACCAATAAGATAGTCTTAAGGCTTAAGTCATAAGTCCTAAGCCATTCACTTGACTACACCAATCCACCTTAGGCGGATTCATCAGGTAGACTTAGGACTTCAGACTCAGGACTTCGGACTGTTTTTTTTGCCTATCCGAAAACATCGAACTCTACTAACCACTCAACCTCAGACTGAAAAAGCCATTCTGGTTGGAGTAGTCCATCCACCAATCGCGGCATGGCAAGTAGAAGAGTCAGTCGATGAGCTAAAACTTCTTGCTTTAAGTGCCGGCGCCGAATGCGTGGATACTATTATCCATAAACAGGCTCGAATCAGTCCCAGTGTTTTTGTCGGCCAAGGTACCGCAGAGCGGATTGGGGAATTAACCGCTGCATTAGATGCCAACCTCGTTATATTCGATGATGATTTAACTCCTGCACAACAGCGGAATTTAGAAGAAATCTGCCAGGTTAAAATCGTCGACCGAACCGAGCTTATTCTTGATATTTTTGCTCAACGTGCCAGAACCAAAGAAGGGAAACTCCAGGTCGAACTCGCCCAGTTACATTATCGGTTGACCCGATTGACCGGTAAAGGAGTACTGATGTCCCGGTTAGGTGGCGGTATTGGAACCCGGGGACCGGGAGAAACGAAACTTGAAGTCGACCGCCGTCGGATTCGAGATCGGGTCCGCTATTTAGAGAAGGCAATTGATGAAATTGGAGTATATCGAGAGCAGCAACGGTCTCGCCGGAAATCGACTCATATTCCGATAGTTGCATTGGTTGGGTATACCAATGCCGGGAAATCGACCTTATTAAATGCGATTTGTAATACCGAGGTTTTGGTAGAAGATAAATTATTCGCTACCCTCGATCCCACCACTCGCCGGGTGAAATTGCCCGATGGCGAGACGATTCTATTATCCGACACCGTAGGATTTATCAGGAAATTACCGCATGATTTAGTAGCTGCATTTCGCGCTACCTTGGAAGAAGTCCGGCAAGCGGATTTATTATTGCATGTAGTAGATGCCAGTCATCCCTATAAAGAAGACCAGATGTTAGCGGTTGAGAAAGTATTAGAAGAAATCGATGCTGCGAACCAACCGATGATAACGGTTTGGAATAAAATGGATAAGTTCCAGGATAGCATAGAGACTACTGACCGATTACTGCATAAAATCCCCAATAGTGTAGTTATTTCTGCACAGGAAAAGCTTGGGTTTGAAGCGTTATATCAAGCGATGGTGAACTTCTTTTCTCAACGCTGGGTTGCGATAGAATTGGTTATTCCGCATAATCGAACGGATGTTATCTCGCAATTACATCAAATAGGACGAGTAGATAGAATCAAATATCTGGATAAAGGGGCGCGAGTTACCGCTCATATTTTGGCTGAAGATAAACATCGATTCAGTCAATACATTAAAGAGTGAGTATATACTAACCGCAACGCTCGCAGAGAAGGTGCAAAGTGCGGTAAGATAAAGTATGATTCGAATACGAATTGCCGTGATTATTATTCAGGATCGTAAAATCTTATTGGTTAAGCACCATAAGTATGAGAAAGAATATTGGCTCCTACCGGGTGGGGGATTAGAACATGGAGAAACGATCGAATTCTGCGCGAAACGGGAGTTGAAAGAAGAAGCCAATTTAGAAATAGAATTAGGTGATTTAGTACTGGTTAATGAATCAATTCCGCCAGATAAACATCGGCATGTGCTTAATTTATGCTATTGGGCGAAACTTATCGGTGGAGAGATTAAGGTTGGAAAAGACGGAGTTTTGGTAGATGCGCAATTCGTGCCGATAGACCAGATTCCTGGTTTGAAGATGTATCCGAACATAAAAAAAGAACTAATTGCCGTTATAAACCAACAATATCAAGGTAACATATCGATAGGGAACAAATGGGATTAAATCTAGCCAATATCTTAACCATCATTCGGATTCTTTTAATACCGGTATATATCCTTTGCGTTTTACAGGATTATCCACTCGTTGCATTGGTAGTATTCGGATTAGCAGCGATTACCGATGCATTGGATGGATTCATCGCCCGAACCAGGAATCAGAAAACGCCGTTAGGAACGATTCTTGACCCTTTAGCAGATAAATTATTACTTACTACTGCCTTCCTCTTATTAGCCATCAAATATCATCCATTAGTGTGGGTAGCGGTAGTAGTTATTAGCCGGGATGTAATACTCAGTTTGGGTACCCTCGTTGCCTATATGGTATTGAGTGATGTTAAAGTAGCGCCAAATTGGTTGGGGAAAATAACAACTACGGTACAAATCGCTACTGTCTTGTTCATTTTAATGATGGACAGTATATCAACCAACCCGGTTACCTCTCAACGGTTAGTAATCTGGTTATGTTATGCTACCGCCGCATTTAGTATCGCTTCAGGATTAGTATATATTATTCAAGGCAGTAAATGGCTTACCGAACCGAACCCGAAAAACAGTCCTAAGTCGAACGAAAAACAGTCTTAAGTCCGAAGTCCTAAGTCCGAAGTCCGGGATTGAGGAATACTGCTTACCAATATGATAACCTTAACGAAAGAAGAGTTTGAACGATTGGTTGATATAGCGCTATTGCAGTTACCGCGACCATTTCGGCAGAAGATGCGGCAGGAGAATATCGTGGTATTAGTAGAAGATTATCCTAAGAACGAAATCCGGCAGCGGACCAAAGGATTAATTCTCGGATTGTTTCATGGGGTACCGCGAACTGACAAATCGGTTGAAGGATTCTATTATCCGGACCGGATTATCCTCTATCAGAAAAATATCGAGCGAATTTGTTCTACTTCTCAAGAAATCGAGCAGCAGGTGATCGCGACCGTAAAACATGAAGTCGGCCATTATTTCGGCCTTGATGAAGATGCATTACGAGATGTTTAATAATTTGTCGCTTTGAGGGAAAAGTAATATGTTATTCCCCCAAAAGATAATAAATAATACTTGTTGTTAATTGTATAGGCTATTATCCAACTTCTATCCAACCAATAGACAATTTACCATCTTCACTATTATCCAAGCGGGCTAGTTTTAGAGATTGTATTTGAGATTTATTTGATATTGCTTGAAGTAATATATTCCAATCATTTTTTAATGGTGATGGATATGCAAATATTAAATGAAAGTAACGTGTTACATTTTGCAATGCTTTAAGTTCCGAAAGTTTTAGGATATCGGTTAATATATATCCATCTTTTGGTCCCATTACATAGCTTGGTAGTTTCCACATTGTCCCCTTTTGTAGATCACAAAAAGCTGTTTTAATTTCAATTACAACAGATTCCTTTCCTAGATCGATGAAAAAATCTAATTTTTCACGACCTTTCCCTGTTGACCATTCACGTTCGAACGATTTAAGCATATTATTCTGTCTCAAAAGCTCAAGTAAGTATATTATTTCAGTTTTCCACCAACCTTCAGTTTGTGTTGCAACTTGAATCATGACATTAACTCTAGCCAATGATTCTTTTGTTGAAAAATGAGCCTTAAATTCATCAAGAATATTGGTAATTGATGAATTATACTCTATATTAACTGAGTTTACTGTATCTATAATTGATTTAGAAGGATTTTCCGGCTTTTTGATATCATGGAAGTCTTGAATTGTTTTCAATCTAATGATATTAGAACCATCTTCATAATCCGGTTTACATGATCCACAATAAGTTAATTGATTTCCAAATCTTTGTTTTGAGTAATCTTCTAATTCTTTTCTATTTAAAGAACATATTTTTTTATAGCTGGTGTCTGTCCAATGTCCTCTAGTGGTAGAACTAATAGTTCCACAACGGGCACGATGGAGTTTCAAATATGATCCAGTACCACCAATATCGATATTTATAACAAAGCCATTTTCACGATTTTCTTTTATCCAATTTAGATAGCCATCTTCGTCATATTTAAATTCTCGCATATTAACCTCCTATGTCAGTTGCAGTTGATATACAAAGACTATGATTTTATTTTATACAATATTGCCATTAATATACAACTATTCTAATTTATCAGCAAGTAAAAAGTATATTATTAATAATTATCATTTAGGAAGAATATTCCGAGGGAGAGCAAGGCTGATCGGAACAGCCTTGCTCCTGCTCCATAATGCCACCAATAAAGCTGTAAAATATATCCGGCGTAAAGTGCTACCGAAACGGTTGCTGTGGTTGCCAAAATAGTAACTTTTGCTACTGAAACGGTTGCCAAAAAGGCAACTATTGCTACCGAAACGGTTACCGAAATGGCAACAATAATAGGTCTTGATAATACCTATCATAGGTATCGGAAAGACCTATGATGAGTCTCGGGGAGACCTATCAAATCGATTAAGATAATTGAATTTATTATGGTTAAGGGGTGGGGAAATAAAAGAAAGAAAAAGAAATAAAAGAGAGTATATCTATTTCACTCACCGTTGTCTGACCGCCAACGGTTCGTTCAAAGGCGAGCGATAACTACAGTGTTTCACACCCTATCCATATATTTTTTAATATATTTCAACAAAAAAGTAAACCAAAACAAGGGTTTGTTCGTCTATATGATATATAACGAGCACAATTTTACTCTGGGAAGATAACCCACCCTCGAACGTATATATATGCAGGAAGAGGGAATAGAAAAGATATCGTTTACCAGCGTAAATAGATAACATCGAATATAGTAAAAATAGATTGAATATAATTGCCAGTGCGGTGTTATCATAAGTAGCGTAACAACAAAACTAAGCTAACAACTCAATCATATAATATTGCTCAGCTTTCAAATCGCGGAAAGTGCGAGCAAGGTAAATCTAAAATTCTCTTTTGGGAGGGGTAGTGTTCGGACTATCCCTCTTTTTTTTCTTTGCGTTAATTCCGAAATTTTGCTACAATAAACTCCCGACATAATAAATCCTTCCTTTTTTTAGAAAGCAACTCTGGTTACCCTGACCGAAGCGAAGGGTGTTGATTTAAAATCAGACTATGAAATATAAACCAGTAGATTTAAATAACGTCAAACTCCAGTCGATTAAACAGCGGAAACATAAGGTCCGGATTGCTGATTTCGGAAAAGTACCGAAATCATCGAATCCAAGCTTATCGGCATATTTAGATTCCTTACCCAATATCCTTGCCGCAAAAGATTTCCATGAAATTGTTAAAGCCATTGTGACGGCGTGTCGAAAAAAGAAACCGGTTATTGTTATGCTAGGTGGGCATACAATAAAATGTGGTATCGCCCCGTTCATTATCGACCTGATGGAAAAGAGAATTATCACTGCGGTGGCAATGAATGGCTCCACCAGTATCCATGATTTTGAAATCGGATATTATGGCGAAACCAGCGAACAAGTATCAGAGACGCTGGATCAAGGAACCTTCGGCATGGTGCAAGAGACCGGGAATTTGATGCATCAAGCGATTACTGAAGGATTAATCACCGGAGTAGGGTTAGGTCGCGCATTAGGCAATAAACTAATTGAAATAAAAGCGAAAAATAAACAGTTAAGTATTTTAGCTACCGCCGCGAAATTGGATATCCCGGTAACGGTTCATGTTGCAATCGGTACCGATACCATACATCAGCATCCGGCAGTAGACGGTGCGGCGTTAGGTGAATCGAGTCTGCTCGATTTCCGGCTTTTGACCGCTGTAGTTAAAGATTTAAATAATGGCGGAGTAGTGCTCAATATCGGGTCAGCGGTAATTCTACCGGAAGTGTTTCTAAAAGTGTTAACTATTGCCAGAAATCTAGGGTATCCGGTCAAGAATTTTAGTACCGCTAATTTCGATATGTATCAGCATTATCGGCCGCAGGTAAATGTGGTGCAACGGCCAACGCATCTTGGCGGTAAAGGATATAGTATTACCGGTCATCATGAACTGATGATACCGCTACTTACCGCAGGCGTCTTATTAGCTTTGAAAGGAAAATAATACTCATTTCAAATTGCAAAATTAGCATTGCAAATTTAATCCGCCTAAGGCGGATAAAATGCTAAATGCTAAATTTAAAATGATCATTGCCCATGGATTGTTCCCAATATAATATCGATAAAAAGAAACTAATAGGATTAGTCGGGTCGTTTAATCAAGCGAAAATATTGGTTATCGGTGATCTGATGCTGGATGAATTTATCTGGGGGAGAGTATCCCGGATATCACCAGAAGCGCCGGTACCCGTGGTTCGGGTAACCTCGCAATCGTTTGTTCTCGGCGGGTCTGCCAATGTCGCCAATAATATTCAAACGTTAAAAGGAAATGCTGCTATCGCCGGAGTCATCGGAGACGATGATATTGGCAAGAAAATGCTTACTGAATTCCGGAACCGGAATATCGATACTGGATTGGTGATAACCGATAAAACCAGACCGACCACCCTAAAAACCCGGGTGATTGCCCATAGCCAACAAATCGTTCGAGTCGACCGGGAAAAAACCGAAGCGATGGATGAATTTATTACTACTCAGTTTATCGAGGGGACTAAAAAGATTATTCATGAAATCGATGCGATTATTATAGAAGATTATGGCAAAGGGGTTATTACTCCCAGATTGTTGAAAGAAGTGCTCCAACTTGCCCGGCAGCATAAAAAGATTGTTAGTGTAGATCCCAAAATCGATCATTTTGCATTGTATAAACAAGTAGATGTTATTACTCCGAACCATCATGAAGCCGGGGCATTTATCGGAGTAGAAATTACCGATGAAGCGTCATTATTATCAGTTGGTAAACAGCTGGTTGAAATATTAGAAGGTACCGCAATCTTGATAACCCGCGGTGAAGAAGGGATGTCACTATTCGAATCGAATGGCGATATTACCCATATTCCGACCGTAGCGAAAGAGGTTTATGATGTAAGCGGTGCCGGAGATACGGTTATTGGTACCTTAACATTGGCATTATCAGTTAAGGGAAGTCTGAAAGAAGCGGCAATGCTCTCGAATTTCGCTGCCGGTATCGTAGTTGGGAAAGTCGGAGTCGCAACTGTTTCTCCTGAAGAACTTGTAGCAGCAATAAATACATAAATATATTCAATTTAAATTTTAAATTTATCATTGAGTATTTAATCCGTCTCAGGCGGATTAAATAGATAGTGCTAAATTTGCATTTTGCAATGAAGATTCTAGGTGTAATTCCCGCCCGATATGCAGCAACACGCTTCCCCGGTAAACCGTTAGCAGATATTTGCGGTAAACCGATGGTATTGCATGTCTACGACCGGGCGAAACGTGCGAAATTATTAACTGAGCTTTATGTCGCTACTGAAGATGAGCGGATTGTGAGAGTGGTCGAACAAGCCGGTGGAAAAGCGATTATGACCAGCGCATCACATCAGTCTGGTTCGGATAGGTTAGGGGAGGTAGCCGGCAAAATCGATGCGGATATTATCGTTAATATTCAGGGGGATGAACCTTTACTCGAACCGGAAATGCTCGATGAAATGGTGCGACCGTTAATTGATGATAAAACCATCTTAATGGGAACCTTAAAAAAGCGGATATCTAATCCGGAAGATTTGCAGAATCCGAATATCGTTAAAGTGGTTTGCGATAAGAACGGGTTTGCCATATATTTTTCCCGGTCGTTGATTCCGTATCCAAAATCCGGCTGGAAAGATGCCAGTATCCATGGCTTGGCTGAAGGAGACCTAGCGATTTATAAACATCTGGGTTTATATGCATATCAAAAAGAGTTTCTGATGAAGTTTACTCAACTCCCGGTTAGCCCGATCGAAAAAATCGAAGGATTGGAACAACTCCGTGCCCTGGATAATGGATATAAAATTAAAGTAGTCGAAACGAAGTTCGATACCATAGCAGTCGATACTCCGGAAGATTTGGAACGAGTTATAAAGGTAGTCAGCCGTATGCAATAAGTAATAGATATCAAGCAGTAACCATGGAAATCGAATAGTATATTACTCTTCTAGTATCTTTAACCATTTAACTTATTTAACTATTCAACTAAATTATTATGACTAAATATATTTTTGTAACTGGCGGCGTAGTTTCATCGTTAGGTAAGGGAATCGCTTCATCATCAATCGGTTGTTTATTAGAGAGTCATGGATTAAGAATCACCTTACAGAAATTCGATCCGTATATCAATGTCGATCCCGGAACCATGAGTCCATATCAGCATGGGGAGGTGTTCGTTACTGAAGATGGCGCCGAAACCGATTTAGATTTAGGGCATTATGAACGCTTCACTACCATTCGAACCACCCAGGATAATAATGTTACTGCCGGCCGGATATATTTCGATGTTATTTCTAAAGAGCGGCGGGGAGATTATCTCGGCGGAACCGTTCAGGTCGTCCCGCATATTACCAACGAAATCAAATCGCGAATCCGAAAACTAGCGGATAAAGATAAACTCGATGTGGTAATAACCGAAATCGGCGGAACCGTCGGCGATATCGAGAGTCTGCCATTCTTGGAAGCGATTCGACAATTTCGATTAGATGTAGGGCGAGAGAATGTGATGTTTATCCATCTCACCTTGATACCTTATATAAAGGCTGCCGGTGAAATGAAAACGAAACCTACTCAGCATAGTGTCGCTGCGCTGCGTAGTATCGGTATTCAACCGGATGTATTATTATGCCGAACTGAGAAGCCACTTTCAGATGAAATGCGGGCAAAAATCGGATTATTCTGCAACGTTGATACCGAATCGGTAATTCAGGCGCTAGATGTAAGTTCGATATATGAGGTGCCGCTCATATACCATGAGCAAAAATTAGACGAGATAATTTTAAAACGAATCGGTTTGCCGGTAACGGAGAGCGATTTATCGGCCTGGGAGAGATTAGTATATCGGATAAAGAATCCGATCGGAACGGTTAAAATCGCCGTAGTCGGCAAATACATCGGACTACAAGATGCGTATAAAAGCGTTTATGAAGCGTTATATCATGGCGCGTTTGCCAATAATTATAAAATCGAAATCAAAAAAGTCGATTCGGAAGATATTGAAGAGAAAGGTAGTCAAGAGTTATTAGGTGATGTAAATGGAATCCTTATTCCCGGCGGATTTGGTCCGCGCGGTATTGAAGGGAAAATCGAAGCGGTACGATATGCGCGTGAGAAACAAGTGCCTTATTTTGGAATTTGTTTGGGCATGCAATGTGCATCGATCGAGTTTGCCAGGAATATCTGTAACCTTAAAAAAGCGAATAGTACCGAGTTTGATAAAGGTACCCCTTACCCGATCATAAGTCTGCTTGAAGAACAAAAAAAGGTTACTGCCATGGGACATACGATGCGATTAGGCGCATATACTTGCCATGTACGGGAAGAATCGAAAAGCTTTCAAGCATATGGTCAAGCGATTATCTCGGAACGACATCGGCATCGGTATGAATTCAATAATCAATTTAAAGACCAGTTCGAAAAAGCCGGAATGCTATTTACCGGAGTTTCTCCTGATGGCGAATTGGTTGAAATTATTGAGTTGCCGGACCATCCTTGGTTTGTAGCCGGCCAATTCCATCCGGAGTTTAAGAGCCGACCATTAAGTTCGCAACCTTTGTTTAAGGCATTTATTACAGCGGCAATTACCTATCAGAACAAGCAGAAATGACC
Source organism: bacterium (assembly GCA_041946755.1). Taxonomy (GTDB): domain Bacteria; phylum UBP4; class UBA4092; order JAOAEQ01; family JAOAEQ01; genus JBHGBB01. The sequence goes on from JBHGBB010000009.1 coordinate 38,813, forward strand.
TACCTGCTTACTTGACAGAACCACGCAAAACCACGTAAAATTTATACTTACATTTGGCCTTTGAAATATGATATTTGTTATTTCCATTCCGACATCGACGGAATGGGTCGTGGGGGAATAGCTCAGCTGGGAGAGCGCCTCGTTCGCAACGAGGAGGTCGAGGGTTCGACTCCCTTTTCCTCCACCAGCATAGTATCTAACTCAGAAAATCAC
>JBHGBB010000090.1:0-14411 GCA_041946755.1 bacterium
AGATTGGTGTTGATAGAATAACTATAGGCAAGAAAAGATTGGAGGAAGTGTCTCTATAATCAAAGAGACCGTGGACAGTAGGGGCGCGGTTACCGCGCCCTTGGTTTCGGGCGGAGAAACTCCACTCCTACCATAGACATCCAGAATCTAACCCGAATTGGTCCGACCAATTCGGGTTAGATTCCAGTATCGGAAGGTATAAATTACATGGTATACCAAATTGACCTAATAATCATCCCGAATTTACTTCAGGTTTGATTCAATTCATGATAAAATTACTAGTTGCAACCGTAGCCGGTTATATTTCGTCTATAGAGTTATTGCTCAGGAAAAGAATTAACCGATATTTTATCCCGCTTCTACTTGACGAAAAGCCAAGTTTTGAGTAAGATAAAGTATTAAAATATATCTATAACCCTATTTTAGGAGACATCTTTCATGGTTTTAACTAAAAAAATCCGTTTTTATACCCATCCTATTTCTTCGCTAACAGTACCAATATCAGTATTTATCCTCCTTCTTTTAACTACTGCAAGTTTCGCAATAATCACCCCGCCACTCGGGGATATCTATATCTCGCAAGTTGCTGATAATGCTCCGGCACCCACACCAGCACCATCTCCAACAGCAGTAACCTATCGCGTTCAAGTCGCCTCGTTTTCGAGCGAAGCAAAAGCGAATACCATGAAACTCCAGCTCGAAGCTTTAGGATTCACCGGAATCAATATCCAATCCGATGGACAATATTACCGGGTACAGATTGGGAATTATCCTTCACCGGATGATGCTACCGGTTTAGCCGAAAATATCAATAGTAAACTAGTCGCCCCGGATTTTACCGGTTGTGCGATTGTTGATAGCAACCAGAAATTCATTAAATCCGTGCCTATTACCGGATTCACCCCAGCTCCGACACCGGCACCAACTACCGGTGGTGGGAATTACTGGATTCAAATCGGCGCCTATCGTGTCGAATCGAACGCTGAATCGGTTAGAAAAGCTTTGGAGAAAATCGGATTTACCAATTCGGTTATCTCGCATGAACAGACTTATTTTAAAGTTCGACTTGGCCCATATCCCACAGTGGCTGAAGCGCAAAAAGTAGTTACTGCGTTAAAAGACCCGCAAAAAGGATTGGTGTTCCCAGGCTTAACCGGTGACTATTGGATATTCGCCGGCGGTGCCGGCGGTGCTCCGCCACCAGCAGTAACTAAGATTTTATATCGTGTATTTATCGCCTCCTTCCCGGAAGAAAAAGATGCCTTACTTCAAAAAGCGAAATTAGAAACCAAAGGATTCTGGCCGGTAGTAGTCGAAGCGGAAGAGCCGTTATTCAATTTATTAGTCGGTGCGTATAATAGCGAAGCTGAAGCTACCGGATTACTGCCGAAATTGAAAGCGGAAGGATATGTAGACCTGCGGATCGTTCGATCCGGTGAATTGCGACCACAGTTAGCCTTAACTCCACAACAAGAAGCGCAAAAGAATAAAGAAGTGACTGCAATTTCCGACCGCGCAGAAGAGTTATTAGCGTCAAAACAATATGACCAGGCAATTCTTCAATTAGAGCGATTGCTGCAAATGCAGTCTGATAATAACAAAGCGATTCAAAAACTGCAAGAAGCGCAACAGAAGATGAGTGAAGAACAACGAGCGAATTTAGAAGAGCAGAAACAGAAAGAAGCGGAAGCGGAAGCGAAACGGCGGCAAATCGATGTGCTCAATAATAAAGCGATGAATTTATGGGAACAACAGAATTATATCGCAGCGGTTAATACTTGGAATGAAGTATTACAAATCGACCCCCGTGACCCCCGTGCGACCCTGTATGTCGCGTTATCTAAAGAGCGATTAGCTCCTTTACCACAAAAGCAAAAAGAGGAATTGAATGTTAAAGCTGAAAAGTCCAAAGATGTCGAAAAACTGTTGAATGAAGCGAAAAATCTATATTATACCGGTGCTGACCAAAGCGATGTATCGATTATCAATCAAGCGATAGATAAATGGAATCGGGTGCTCAAAGATGACCCGGAAAATGTACAGGCGAAAGAAGCGATCGCAAATGCCCAATCGAAACTGGATGATATTGCAAAAGCTAAAAAAGCTAAATCGCGGAATATGATTATTTATATCGGAATTGGTGTTCTGCTGATTGCCGGTATCGCGATATTCCTTCCGGGGATACTTCGGAAAATGAAATCTGCTGAACGCAAACCGAAACCGATTAAAGCTGCAGCCCCGGCACCGGTAGTAGAAAAACCCGCTCCAGAACCAGTAGCCGCAGCGGCTCCGAAACCGGCAAAAAAAGGATTCTCATTATTCGGCGGTGGAAAAAAGAAAAAAGAACAGGAAGCTAAAGAAGCAGCTGAGCGAGAAGCTAAAGAAGCTGAAGCCAGACAAAAAGCTGAACAGAAACAGCAGGAATATGAAAAATGGTATCAGCAAGGGCTAGACCTCCTGGAACAAGGGAAATATGAAGAGGCAATCGCTTCCTTCTTGCAAGCCAGTTCAATCGACCCGAATAATCCGGATCCAAAACGAAAAGCCGAATTCGCCCGGAAATCGTTAAAAACCCAGGAAGAAGAAGAGAAGAAAGCCAGATCGGCACCGAAACCAGCGGCACCACCGCCACCACCACCAGCTCCGGAACCGAAACCCACACCGGCACCACCACCGCCGCCGCCATCACCTACTCCCGAACCGGTAGCAGCACCAGCACCAGCACCGGCTCCTGCAGCACCGGCAGCAGCGGGTACGATTTTCGAACAGAATTTTGATAATGAACAAACCGGGACTCGACCTGCCGGTTGGAACGGTGAATTCACTTATGCGGCAATCCAGGTATTCAATGCCGTGACCGCAAATAAATCTGGTAACGCTATGAAATTCGAAAAGAAAGAAGGTAGCGGTAGCACTCATTACCGATGCCGATTTCCGGAAGCGAAAGGAAAATTCAATATCGAGTTCGATCTCTGCTGCGAAAAGAAGAATAAATATTTCCTTGGTGTATATATCGAAGCGGATGAAGATTTCCGGAAAGCGATTCATACCGTTATCCATACTCCGGAAGATGGCAGTCAGGCTTCATTACGAATCCAGGGAGAATCGGTACCTTACCAATTAAGCGGATGGTGTCATATCAAATACGAAGTAGATTTGCCGAATGCCACGGTAACCGGTTATGTTGATGGCAAACAAGTGGTTACCAACGCCCGGATCCCGGGAACACCGGAATCGATGAATACTATCTCGATTCGCGATAATCCGGCAACAATCGCATTGCTTTATATCGACAATATCAGAATCTATACCTAAAATAAATCTGATAACAGCAAGACCATATCGGTTACCGAGATGTTAATCCCATCCCGGTAATCGATACCAAATCGCTGTAATCAAAATCTATGGCCATTGTCCCGCAGGAAATAATCGATAAAATAAACAAGCAGTTGAATGTAGAATTGGTGTTAGAGAAAATCGGAGTGAATATATCGAGTGCGAATATCGAGGGACAATCGATCAAATGCTTCTGCCCGATACATAAAGAAAGTATCTTCCGATCCCTGACTATATATAAAGACCAGCTAAAATACAAATGCGCATATACCTTATGTCCGGGTAATAAAGGCGGTACTTTACTGGATTTATATTGCCAGACCACTAAACTGCCACTCACCAGCGCCATTCTCTATTGGGCAAAAGAATTGAAAATGGAAGGCCAACTCCCGGCAACAGATGAACTTATTGCCGATGCGATAACTCGGGCAGAATCGATGGTAAAAAGCGGGAATCGTACCGGAGCGATTCAAGAGTTCCAGAACCTCACCGAATTTGCACCTACTCAATGGTCGTTATGGGAAAAGATTATCGACCTCTATCAAGCAGAAAGTAATCTGGATCAGGCGGCGGAACAGGGATTTAAGGCCGCGAAATTCGCGGATGAGAAAAAAGACCAGCAGCAATATCAGTTCTTCCTGGAAAAAGTGGTGGGGATTCAACCGAATTATTTACCGGCAAGTGAACTCCTGGCAGAACTTTTCTATAGCCAAAAACTTACTGATCAAGCGGTAAAACTCTGGAACCAGAATTTACCGATTTATCTTAAGCATAATAATTTCGATTCTGCAATCTCTATTCTAGAGAGATTAATCGACCTCTATCCGGATAAGGCTGAATATAAATTACAAGCCGCAGAACTATATCCGCAAGTCGGGAAAAAAGATATGGCAGCCCGGGTATTGGAAAAACTACTGACCCAATATCAATATCAATCGAATTTCGATGGGGTTATCTCGGTACTCGACCGACTCCGGAATCTGGTTCCGACTGAAGTTAAATGGCAGAAACAACTTGCAGAAGCGTATATCGCTACTGACAGAATCAAAGATGCGGTAGCCATCCTCCAGAAATTAGCACAAGATTTCGCAAAGCAGAAGAAAACCGCTGAAGCATTACAATTACTAAACCAGGCATTTTTAGCCGACCCGGATAATCTGTCTTTGGTAGAACAGCGGGTAGAACTGTTAATCGATACCAACCAGATACATGATGCCAGTCCGTTGATGGATTATCTGGCAGAACAATATGAACAGAAGAATGAACTTGATAAAGTAGCGGAAATATACCAACGGCAGATAAAACTTATCCCCACCGACCCCGACCTTAGAATTAAACTGATTAATATCTATATTAAGTTGGGTAAAAAAGACCTGGCATTAGAGCAATATCGCCAGATAGTCGACCAGTTTATTTCACAACAGGAATTCGGGTCTGCAGCAGAAACTTATCAACTTATGCTGAAGTTGTCTCCGGAAGATATCGCTATCCATACTTCATTAGCCGAATTGTATCAGAAGATGGAAAAACATAAAGAAGCGATTGCCGAATATCTGGAGATGGGTAAACTGCTGGAAAACAAACGCGAGTTTAATAAAGCGATCGAAAAATACAATCAGATTATTACCATCGATTCCGAACATATTAACGCCCGCGAGAAACTTATTAGCACATATACCGAACTCAAACAATCCGACCGCGTACGGGATACCAAGTTGGGATTGGCACAGTTATATCAAAAAAAGAATCAAATGACTGAAGCAATCCAGCTCATGCAGGAAATCCTTAATACAGAACCGAAACATATCCCTACCCTAACCTTATTGTTGGAATGTTATCAAAGCCAGAATAATAAACCGCAAATGATAGCCATATACGACCGGCTGGCACAAGCATATGTTGATATTAAAGATATTAACAAAGCGGCAAATATGTATCGCCGAGAATTGGAACTTACTCCGGATAATCCGTTAGTTCTGTTAAGTTTAGCTGAGATTCTGACCGAACTTCATGCGCTGGTTGAAGCGAAGAAAATATATAGCCAACTCGGTACGATTTTTGAACAGAAACATGATTATAAGCGAGCGATTGAAACGTATGAACATATCCTATCACTCGACTCACAGGATTTAACCACAGCTGAAGCGCTGGTAAAATTAGAAAAAGAATTAACCTCGACACATCCCACCTTGGTTCCAGTCGCACAATTGGTTGAGCATTCACTCCAATTAGCCAAAATATATCTGCAGAAAAGCCTATTTCCGGAAGCGGAAACGGTGGCAGAACAAATTCTGCGGCTTGCTCCGGATGAAGAGAAGGTATATCGGTTACTAGCCGATACTTATCAGCGAACCGGTAGACAGGATACGGCAATCCAGATTCTATTACGACTGGCTGAGGTGCTGTTGAACCAGAAGAATATCAATAGTGCCATTGAGGAATTTAATCGAATTCTTACTCTCGATCCCGGCCATATCGAAACCCGGAAAAAGCTGATTGATACTTACCTTAACGCGAAAAAGAATAATGAAGCGGCAAATCAGCTGAAAATTCTAGCAGAACATTATCAAAAGAATGAAGATTTACCAAACGCGATTGTAACCTATGAACAGCAATTAAAATTGGTACCGGATAACCCGGAAATCATTTCTAAACTAGCGCAATTATATACCGATACTGAACAGAAAGATTCGGCACTCGGTTTATATTCTCAACTAGCGAATAGTTATCTAAAGAAAGGCATGACCGACCAGGTTGGCGAAACCTATCGCACCATGGTAGCACTAGACCCGGAAAGTACCGACCGGCGCGAAAAACTCGGCCAATTCTATCTGAAATCCGGGATGATTCATGAAGCGCTCCTTGAATACGATGCCTTAGCTACCCTTTTAGCCCAGCAGAGTAAGTTCGATGAAGCGATTAAGATTTTCTTAACCATGCTCAACATCGACCCGAACAATCTACAGATTCGAGTGGTTATCGCCGAAATGTATGAACGCATGGGGTCATATTCTGAAGCGATAGCACAATATATGGCTATTGCCCAGAGTTATCTGCAATCAGGTGATACCGAAAAATCCATTGCCATATATCAGCGAGCGATAGCGTTAGACCCGGAAAATACCATGCTGCTGGAAACCTTAGCGAATTTGCATAAGACGACTAAAAAGAAATCGAATGCTATCGAAATCTATGTCAAATTAGCTAAAGCGTATGCAGAAAAAGAGAAATATAAAAAAGCGAAAGAAATATATCAAACCATCCTAGAACTCGAACCGGATAATGTTGAAAGCCATTCGCAATTAATTAAATTATCACTGGTAGAAGGGAAAAAACCAGATGCGGTTAAATATTCACAAGCGTTAGGTACCATCTTCTATAAACGGAAAGCGATTCCAGAAGCGGTTACTGCATATCAAGAAGCGATAAAACTTGATGAAACGAATTTATTTTTACGGAAAGAATTTATTGATTTACTCTTGAACGCAAAGATGAATACTGACGCAGCCCAGCAATTCCGGGAAATAGCTAAGATATATTCACAGCAAAGTAAAATTGCTGATGCGGTTGGCGCGTATAAAAATGCTATCAAACTAGACCCGGAAAATATTTCACTCTACCTTGGCCTGATTGATACCCATATGCAAGAAGGATTGGAAAACGAACTGATTGATACCTATTTAGCAGTCGCGGATTTATATCTTAAAGAGGGACATACCTTGGACGCTAAAACCTATTATGAAAAGGTATTAAAACTGGAACCTTCTAACCGGACTGCTAATCGCCAACTTAAAAAAATCAGTTAATGGTCTCACCTAAGATACAGCTTTGATTACCGCCAAGTTGCTCCTTTGCTGAGATATTCCATCCGTTGTATTGCTACAGTTTGAGTAGAATAAACACTGAGGCTAACGAGATAAGTCCACCGAAAATAAACGGATAGTTTACCGAGATCGGGAATAACCATCCGGCTAATAACGGACCGAAAACCCAGCCTAACTGGTTTAGCGCCATAACTTTACTGGTATCCAGTGCTCGACTTTCGCTACGCGAATATTTCTGTATTAAAGCGTTATATGCCGGTGCCCAGATACCACCCCCAACCAAATCGTGAATGAACCATACGATTGCTGCAATCCATAAGTTAGGAATTAAGGCGGTAGCAGAAATTGCAATACTCTGTACCACTAAAAACCAGATATAAATCCATTTCAGATTATGTTTAATAAACTTGCTCACGAAAATCATCGGTAACGCTAGTACTACTCGATGCAAAGCCATAATCACTGCAACGATAAACGTCGTCGTCTGAAATTTCTGAGAAAAAAACAATGGCATCACAAAACAGTGGCTGGTGCTGGTTCCAATTCCAGTTATAAATCCGGCAATGGCGATAATTTTCAGTTCCCGCGGTAAGTTATAAGAATATAATCGCGGATGCGGTAATTTTAAATCGATACTTTGAAATGGTGAAACGGTTAATTCTTCCTGATTCTGAATATCTGCAGATACTGGTTCGATATCTTTCGATTCAGTGAATTTCCAGATGAAAATTATCAACCCGACAAATAACAATCCACCGGCAAATATCAACGAACCTTGATAGGTTGAAAAGAACAAAAATATGCCGACGATAAGCGTTCCTGCACCTTCAGTGAAATATTCCATACCCCGGATTTTACCGATCCAATCGGTATACCTTTTTTTATCATGTTCATAGATTAAGACTGATTGAATGGTTTCTTTCACCATAAATGCCGTTTCACGCAGGGTCTTTAAAATCGACTGAATCGCTACTGATGCAGTTATTGGGGTTAATAGGTTCGCTACCGCGCTCCCGAATATTGCTAAGGAAAAGAAATATTTCCGACCGGAAATATCAGATAAATGACTGACATAAATCCGAATAATAAATATTACCAACGCTGCAACCGCAAAAATAATTCCCATGTTCTGAAACGAAACTTGTTTTTCTTGGAGATAATAGGGTAAAGCAAGGTCGTAGATTCCGGTAGCCAAGCCGAATAAGACCGAAACCAGGAGCAAAATTCGCAGATTTTTGTTCATAGGGTATATTTATTATATCATGAAAGCCGGTTCACCGGTTTGTCCCTTAATACGACATTTCATTCGGTTTTGTTTGACAAATGCAAGTCTCTGATTTATACTTATCCTAATTTATATCTTACCTTTAATGCTCTCCACCAAGAAAGGAGGATGCGACGATGAAAAAGCCAACCCTACCATTCTATGTCTTGTTTGCTTTTCTCATCAGTTGTTATCTCTGCAAGGTAGTTGATGCAATACCTCAACGAATCAATTATCAAGCGGTATTGAAAAATAAAACTACCGGACAAATCTTACCCGATGGAAACTATACGATCTCCTTCCGCTTGTATTCGGCAGCAACCGGCGGGGCAGCGCTCTGGGCGGAAACGGCGCCTGTTACGATTACCAATGGGATTTTAGCGCATCAATTAGGCAGTGTAACCACCATCAATTTACCGTTTGACCAAGGTTACTATTTAGGAGTTCAGGTGGCGGGAGATAGCGAAATGACGCCACGCGAGGAGTTAGTTAGCTTAGGTTATGCGTTTGTCGCCCAGAATGCGGAAATGTTAAATGGTTATAATCCCGGGAATAGTAGCGGGAACATTTCCTTGAATAACGGGACGTTAAATACTAACTTGAATGCTGATAAGTTAGATAGCCAACACGGCAGTTTCTATCAGAATGCTTCAAATCTGAGTTCAGGTATCCTTCCGTCAGGACGATTAGTCGGTTCTTATACTTCAACCAGTGTTGCCTATGCTACGAATGCTGATAATGCGAATAATGCAGTCAATGCCACTAATGCTACCAATGCTGATACCCTCGATGGACAGCATGGAAGCTCCTATCAGGATGCAACCAACCTAAATGCTGGGATTATTGCTGCCGACCGATTACGGAACTATTATTCTTATACTTCTACTACAGTAGCGCATTATGCGTTCAACGCCAATAATCTCGGTGGACAGCCGAGAAGCTATTATCAAGATGCAACAAATCTGAAAACAGGTATCCTTCCAGAAGACCGATTGGTCGGTTCTTATTCTTCAGCGAGTGTGGCTTTTGCCGATTCGGCATTAGGTGCTGGGCTGAGGTATATCTCTTCTGCACCCTATATCATTTCCCAACCCGGTTCATATATATTATTATCGAATTTAACCACGGTAACTAATCAGACTGCAATAACCATTCTCTGCAGTAATGTCACCCTTGACCTCAATGGAAATACTCTCTACGGAGCAGGAACAACCTCTGGGTCAACCGGCTACGGAGTATATTCATATACCTCCTGTAATTCTATTCAGGTAAGAAACGGTAACGCAGTAAATTTCCTGTTCTCAGGAATTCATCTTTATGGCGATAGTAATCAAATAACCGACATCTGCGCTTATGGCAATGGGTTAAACGGCATTGATGTTAGCTCGAACTGTATTATCAAAAATAATATCACCCAGTATAACGGTTTTAATGGAATATACGCGGGTATGGGATGCCTGATAATCAACAATGCTTGCTCAAACAATGGGTCAAGTGGAATTGTTGCAAGTAACGCTTGTACGATTATCGGAAACAGTATGGCCTATAATAATTTTGCTGGTATTTCTGCTCCTGATTATGTCTGTACTATTACCCATAATAGCGCATTTAGTAATAAAGAATACGGTATTTCGGCCGGAACTGAGAATTCGGTGATTGAAAATACTTGTCGGTATAGTAAAATCGGAATTAAAAATCTCGGCGATTGTCAGGTTATCGGTAACTTGGTATCGTATTGCCTCGATACTGCATACGGCTATGGGATATATTGCACTGGACAGCGATCGCGAATTGATAGTAATCATATTACCAATAACCGAATCGGAATAGATTTCAGTAATTCAAAAAACTGGTATGGTAGAAATACGTTTAGCGGCAACACCGCGTCTGATATCGCCGGAAGCGTGCCCGCATCCGATACTTCTACTCAACCGTTTGCCAACCGGTCATTCTAGGTTACCTTAAGTAGGGGTATAGCAACTTATACCCCTACTCCGCGATCCAGGACTGAGATATGAAAAATTACATCCCTTGTATTATAGAAGTAAGAACAAAGACTATCACAAGACTAATCAAATAACTTATTCCAGTTACAATCAATGTTTTCTTAGCATCAAGTGCCAACCGCCATTTTATTACATAAAATAATATGGGAAGTCCGATGAGATAAGCAATTACAGGTGGAATTTCAGGAACAAAAATATTTAATATTATCCCAATACCAAGATTAATCAAGCCCACAATCAAATAAACACTAAATGCGTGGATAAATGTTAAATTATACTTTAATACTAACTTTACCACTGCCCGCAGTATAACTGCACCCACCGCACAACCGACAAGACCACCTATTATAATTGAAGATATCATTCCCGCTTTTATATACTTCATTAAAGATATTTAATTCGTGCTATAACTATACAATGTATATCTTGAATTAGCAACTTTTCTCCTGGTAGTTATTTACTTGATTCATTTGAGGAGATACAACACCTATCCTTTTGCATACACAATCGTATTTTCCGACCTATGGTTCCATCTTCAAATCAATATAAATTAGTTAATTCAAATTGACGAAAGAACCTTTGTTTTGGTAAGATACATAAACTTATGCGAAAATTAATTTTATCTATCCTGCTCTATTTAAACATCGCAATTTCATTTGGTTTCGGGGCATTACCATCTTCACAATCTGAATCGAATGCTAAAACCTATTTATTTCCGCCCCCTGGTCAGGTTGGGAAAATATCGTATATTGACACTCAAAATGGGATAGTAGTCGTCAGTGATTTGCCGATCGGACAGAAGGGAGATAAAATCTCTATCTATCGCGGAAATGAGATTATCGCTACCGGTATCATTGATGCTCTCTATGGTTCAGAAGGCATTGCAGTTAAAGTCAGTTCTGCTGATATATCGAAAATCCAGAAGAATGATTCGGTAACGTTAAGTTCCGCATTAAGACTAAGCTTGCAGCCAGCAATATATGCTACCGAGACTGCTGACCGCATCTATTTGAAAAACGGGCAGGTTATGGTCGGTGCAATCGTTACCCAGAATCTTGATACCGTTTATATAGATACCGTAATTGCACAAGGGTTGCCGGTTAGCCGAATTGATATCGACCATATCGAGCGTACCAAGAACCCGGAATATTGGTATGTTTTTCTTGGAAATAAAGCGTTATCAGCAGACCATTATGATGAAGCGAGCCGGTATTATGAAAAAGCACTGCGATTAAATCCGGTTACCCCAACTGCTAAAGATAATTGGAAATATGCCCAATGGCTGAAAATTAAAACTACTGAACTGATTCATGCCGATGCGCTTCTTGCCGAAACTGATTATCATGCGGCAATCCAGAAACATAGTTTTGAACAAGCGTTGCTGATGTATGACGAATTAACCGAAAAATATGCCGGGAAACCGTTTACCGATGAAATATATCGTCAAGTCGGTCAGATCCATTATGAAATGGCAAAACGATACAAGAATTTCGAAGATACCAAAAAAGCTGAAGATGAAGTTAATCTAGCATTATCGCTGGATACTTCCAACGCTGCTGCGCATCAGCTCTATGCCGAGATTATGGAATATCGCGGGAAATGGAATATAGCGGCTGATGAATTGATGGTGGCAAAACTACTTAAACCGCAAATTAGACTTACCCCGGAACAACAGCAGTTGGTCACCTATGCGGAAACCACCTATAAACAAGAATGGACTGCGGTAGCGCAACAAACACGGAAGAAAATCGATTTGGCTTCTATTCGTACTTTGAATGCGAAACTTGATGTCTATAATCTCTCGAAAGAGAGCTATACCGATGCGACCGGGATTTTATTACAGGCATATAATGCCGGACCGGGAGCGGTGGCTCGATTCCATGGTGCGGTGAATTATCCGATCGACCCTGACCCGGTCAGATATGTCGCCTGGGTGAAACAGCGAATCCCCTATAGCCGGTATAAAGCGAAAACCAAAACGAATTCGCAATATGACGATATCATCCATCGGCTGGCATCAAAATATCGACTGGAGTTCGATTTAGTTAAAGCGATTATCAGTGTTGAATCTGGATTCGATAATAAAGCCCGGCATGAAAAATCAAAATGTTCAGGTCTGATGCAATTAGCAAGGTCTACTTGGAACGATGTCTGCCAGAATATCATTCATACCAATTGGCATTATGATAGTTCTTGGACGATACCGGAACGGAATATTGAAGTCGGCTGCGCGTATTTGCAGTGGTTAAGGGATAAACAACTCGCCCGCTATTTCCCAGACAAGTTTTAAAATGCAGTGATGAGATATGAGATGCGAGATGCGAGGAGATAAAAATGTTGCCTCTATACTCTTACTTTATCTCTTACCTTCATTGATATCGTATAGCATCCAAACCGATGGTTCTACTTTAGCGGTGGGTATTACCGATAATTTACTTACAAATACATCATAACCTCCATTATTACTTGTGTCAAACGCACCAGTCGTCGTTGGAAAATTACTCGAAGCAGTCCCTCCAGTGATATAGGCATTACCAGAATCATCTACCGCAATACCATAACCTTTATTGTAACTGTTGCCATTAAGGTGGGTCGAATAAATAAGCTCGGTGCCGCTTGGATTCAACTTTTTTACAACCACAGCTTCGTTACCAATCATACCAGTCTCTCCGGTAATATATGCGTTACTAAAAGCATCCACCGCAATAGCATAGGCGTTGCAGTATTCACCTAAGCCTGTAGAATAAATTAGCCCGGTTCCACTCGAATTCAGTCTACTTACAAACCCATTATTAACACTAGTATCAAAAGCGCCGACTGTCGTCGGGAAATCGCCATATGTATACCCGGTTATATAGGCATTTCCAATAGCATCCACCGCAATACCCATAGAATAATCCATCCCATTCCCGCCAAGATAAGTGGAATAAACCAGTCCGGTACCATTCTGATTCAACTTGGTTACAAATCCATCTTGAGTGCTGTTTATCGTAGTATCCCAAGCACCATCTGTCGTTGGAAATTCGGTCGATTGAGTCTCTCCGGTAATATAGGCGTCCCCAGTAGCATCCAGTGCAATGCTATGTGCAATGTCAATCATCTGAGTGCCAAGATAGGTTGAATATACCAACATAGTACCGATAGAATTCAGTTTACTAACAAACACATCACTGTTGAGATGCGTATTGAAGGATAAATGATAACTGGTATCATAAGCGCCGGTTGTCGTTGGAAAATCACTTGAATGTGTTTCTCCTGTAATATAGGCGTTCCCAAAACCATCCACCGCAATACTATTACCCGAATCACTGTAACTACCACCGAGGTAGGTCGAATAGACTAATACGGTACCACTCGCATTTAACTTGGTCACGAATACATCATCTGCACCGTTATAACTAGTATCAAAAGTACCAAGAGTGATCGGAAAATCAGGTGATTTAGTGATTCCTGTAAGATAAGCATTACCCAGAACATCAACCACAATACCATAGCCATAGTCATCATCATTACCGCCGACAAATGTCGAATACACCAGCCCGGAACCACTCGGATTCAATTTGGTTACAAATGCATCATAGGAACCGCTATTAAAACTGGTGTCAAACGCACCATTCGTCGTTGGAAAATTGCTACAAGAAGTATATCCAGTAATATAAGCGTTCCCACCAGTATCCACCGCAATACCATAACCTAATTCATTTCCAGCTCCCCCAAGGTAGGTCGAGTAGAACAGTTGCCCGGCATTAACAAATCCGAAAAACATTAATTTGAAAAAACTTATGAAAATTAATATTGTGATAGAACGATATTGCATAGAATGCTCCGTATAATTTAATTTTGGAATTTATCATACTTTAGACCCTATATTAATAGACACATCAAAAAGGCAGAAAATTAATAAATATTTATATTTATTATACAAGCTATTGATTTATATTACGTTAGCTCGCTAATTATTCTGGAAAGCGATATTGAGAT
>JBHGBB010000091.1:0-14307 GCA_041946755.1 bacterium
CTTGACCCTATAGTTATGCCGGTAAATGTCGCGCAGGCGCAGATGAAAGATATCCTGGAGGTTATACAGGAATTTAAAATTATATCTGAGCCTTCCCCTAAAAGTATAGTGGGTTTAAGCAATGTATCACAGGGGACCTGCGCGCGTAGTTTAGTCAACCGCACATTTCTGACTATGGCAATTGCATTTGGGCTTGACGCCGCCATATTAGACCCGTTAGATAAAGATTTGTTGGACGCTGCTATTACAGCCGAATTAGTCTTGAACAAGCATATATATTGCGATTCTTACTTGGACGCATACAGGAAGAAATAAAATGAGCGCCAGAAAAATACTCAGGCATATTTTCAGATTCCGCGGCTTGCTTGAAAGCATGAAATTCGCGTTAAACGGCATCGCTTACCTTTTTATATACCACCGTAATATGCGCATCATCTTTCTGTGCGGCCTTTTTACCTTTATCATGGGAATGTATTTTAAATTAAACAGGGCGGAACTGGTTGCTTTATCCGTCACCATAACGATTGTATTTATGGCGGAGATATTCAATACTGCCATTGAAATGATGATGGATATGGTTAAAGTCAAATACCATACCCTGATAAAATTAATCAAGGATATTGCCGCAGCTGTCGTGTTGCTTGCTTCGCTAAACGCCATCGCCGTAGGGTACATCCTTTTCGCAAAAAAAATATTCAAATAAACCGCAGGCCTGATAGAGAGATAAGATGAAGAAAACCGCGTTCACAACTGCAATTCTTATTCTTCTTTTATTCAATACCTCTTATTCCCAGACTCCTTCTATGGGCCAAATACAGAAGTCGCAGCAGGATTTAGAGGCAGATAAAGCCTTAAGGGAGCAGGCGGAGAAAGGGCAAAAAGTTTTAATCAAAAAGATTGTTGTCAAGGGGATTATTTTAGGATATACTAAATATATATTTTCATAAAAAAAATGGAGTTACAAGTATGGATAAATACACGATTTTTATTGGGCATAAATTGTTTGCAAAAACACATTGTAGACAAGTCAAATTTATTCTGGTCTCACTGATATTACTTGCAATTTGTTTTTGTGTAGACATACCTTTTGCTATGCCACAAAATGATATTACACAAACCGGAGTGATTCGTGGATATGTTTTATCACCTGATAATAAGAGTCCTATCGCTAAAGCACAGGTTACTTTGTTTTCCGCAGATTCTCCTTTATACATTGGAAATAGATTCTCGGTTATACCACATCCTTCAACGACTACTAACCAACAAGGATTTTTCCAATTCGATACGCTTACCGTCGGGGATTATTCATTGTATGTTTATTATCCAAAATATGTCTATGGACACACTGATTCTATTAAAGTTACCTATAAGCAACTGTTCTCTGTAGTTACCATATACACTAAATTTAATGGATATATCCGTGGCGTTGTACATCAGAATAACCTGAAAATGTGCTTTGCTGATGCGATTCTTCGCTGGGATGGAAATACACCACGGTTTATGGTTGAGTATCAGGTTAAAGCAGATCAGGATGCGATCTTTGAAAATCAGGATGTTTTCCCTGGTGATTATGAAATATTTTATATTAAAGAAACTACTGTGAATGATTTCTATACTCAGGTTACAGTACGTGTATATAAGCAGGAAATAGCGCCTAATGATAAATCGCTGATTTGGATGGAAGAACCTAAAGGAATTCAAATTACCGGAATCATTGTTGACCGCAAAAAACGACCGATTCCCGGTGCAGCAATTCGTCTTATCCCTACAACCCCAGATTTACCGTTTAAAGAATTTACCGCCGATATTACCGATAGTGAAGGAACATATCATTTATACGGCGTACCCAAAGGAACGTTTCTTATACAGGTGTCACGACCAGGCAAAACCAACCGCAGTCGAGTAAATTATCGAGAGTCAAAACCGATAGAAATTATTTGGGATAAGCCAGTATTGGTTCATAATCTCCGACTTACCCGGTTTATATTAAAAAATAATTAACCTATGTTTACAATAAAATAGTACTATTCGAATTTACCATCAGGATGTTTCTGGGTTCGATAAATATCACCGTTGCTTACCACGCCATTCGTTGGATCATAATAATTAAACCCACCATCGTAATCAGCATTCGGACCTAGAGACCCGAGTTTCCAGTATCCATAAGCATTAAGCCAAAATGCCAAGTCTTCCCAACCGCCGGTGCCATAGTTTTTATTCAGCCAGGTAGTGTTTTGCCAGAATAGCCGGTTATGCTGATCGTCATACATACCCAGTGCAAAAACATCGATTATTTTATTGTTTGAAATATAGGCGATTGGTGTAGTAATCGTTTCCGGGATAAATGAATATGCTGAATTTCTATCTCCCTGAAATTGTTGCGTAATTACCGGTGATGCCGGATATTCGTTATAATCGACGTAATATGCTTCTACAGCGGTGGCAACGGTAGACACATCATTTTTGACTCGGGAGGCTTTCGCCCGGACCTGTGCGGCTAAAAAATTGGGAATCGCAATTGCCGCTAAAATTGCGATTATCGCGACGACGATTAATAATTCGATTAGGGTAAATCCCTGATTTATTTTCTGCATGATTGATTCGAATCCTCCTTTTTGGGAGAAATACAAGAGCCTGTGCCTATTTACCAAGGCCAGGCTCTTGTAGACGACAACTTAAGAATTGGTATCGAATTTTTCCGGATTGCGCATGGTGCGAATCAGATTACCGATACTTATAGTACCATTAGTCGGATCGTAATTGGTATACATACCATCTTCTCCGACTGGGGGTGAATCAGACCAATTTCCTACACGATCGGGACCCCATGATAACATTAACCAATCTCCTGCTCGTCGATGTCGACTCACGCTATACCAACGTCCATCACTGCGAAATTGAGTATAATTCCAGTAGGTAAGTCGGGTGGTTTGTTCGAGGGTAACTCCCGGTGCCGGTACCGGTGGTGGATCCATAAAGGTATCGGTTGGAATTTTGGTAATATACGATATCGGTGTGGTTATCGCTATCGGCAACCGGGTATGATATCCATCTGGTAATGGCGCCCAACCAGGAACATCGTTCATCGGTGGATAATTATCATTATCAACCCGATATGATTCCAATGCGTTTGCTGCAGCACGCATATCTGATCTGACCCGGGAAACCTTCGACCGGGTTTGTGCAGCTAAAAAGTTTGGAATCGCTATTGCAGCGAGAATCGCGATAATTGCCACGACTATCAACAACTCAATCAAGGTAAATCCAAAATGCTTTTTGTTCATTAAAACTTTCACCTCCTTGCTTAAACAGTCGATTTGTTTTGAATTAAATATAACATCACCAATGATATTAGTCAAGCTAAAAATGGTGATTCTATTGTTGTATATTTCAGCTGATTTAGTTATCTATTAAAAACAATGGTTTAATAGAAAAAAAAACTCCTTGGAGAATACGCTATCTTCAAGGAGTTTTCTTAAACCAAGAAAATATTTGGAATTATTTGTCTGTTTCCAATCTTATAGCACTACCGAAATTCGGCTTATTCGTATCACTCCATACACGATAAATAGCTAATTGAGAGTATCGTATTTTTCCTGATTTCGTTGGGTTCGGATGATATTGCCCGTACTAACGGTACCATTACTTGGGTCGTAATTGGTATATACTCCATCTTCTCCGATAAAAGGCGCATACCAATTTCCTGAACGGTCAGGACCCCAGGAATAAATTAGCCAATCCCCCGCATGTTGCCTACGGGTTTGTAATGATAAGCCCATACTATCGATATATTGGA
Organism: bacterium; assembly: GCA_041946755.1. Taxonomy (GTDB): domain Bacteria; phylum UBP4; class UBA4092; order JAOAEQ01; family JAOAEQ01; genus JBHGBB01. The sequence continues at coordinate 3,797 of JBHGBB010000091.1, forward strand.
AAAAGTTATAATAGGTATATCGATTATAATAGGGATAGGTAAATCCACCTGCTGGAACCACTAAAAAGATATCGATTGGTAAAGAGCTGATATACGCCACCGGGGTGGTTAAATAGGCTGAAATACGAGAATGAAATGCTGGTTCTGTCGCTGTATTAGCCCAAGTATAATCGCCCATCGGTGGATATCGATTGCTATCAACATAATATGCTTCCATTGCAGTTGCGACACTCCGCGTTTCACTTTTAACTCGGGAAACTTTCGCCCGGGTTTGTGCAGCTAAGAAGTTTGGAATCGCTATCGCCGCAAGAATCGCGATAATCGCCACAACGATCAACAACTCAATTAAGGTAAATCCAAAATCCTCTTTTTTCATTTCATCTCACCTCCTAACTTCATTAAATTTAAATTTATGGTACATACGGTTTATGCATGATTTCTCCCGAAGCAGAAATCTGGGTTCGCATAATATCACCGTTACTGACGGTACCATTTGATGGATCATATATTTCCCATGCCTGGTATGTTCGGTTCGGACCGACACTTACCAAACGCCATAATCCATAGCGGAGATAGTCATCCGGATTAGTCCACCCGTAATATCCCCCGTCGATGAACTCTTTAATATTATGGTATCGATATCGTTTGAAGATTTCCGGTGGATAGGTACCGGAAGGGTCCTGATCATACTGGAATAAATCGAATAGGGCGGCACTGCCTAAATAGGATACTGGTGTCGTCAGACTATTTGGGAGTCGCGAATTGAGTTCCAAATACATCGTCGGATATGCCGTTTCATCGACATAATACGATTCTATCCCGGTAGCGACTGATTTCATCTCCCCTTTAGCGCGTGCAACTTTCGCCCGCACTTGTGCTGCAAGAAAATTGGGAATCGCTATTGCCGCCAAGATTGCGATAATCGCCACAACGATTAACAACTCTATCAAGGTAAATCCAAAATGCTTTTTGTTCATGTAAACTTTCACCTCCTTGCTCTGAAATATTGTTATTATAGAGAAAAAATATAGCACTCCTGCATCAACTAGTCAAGTAGAAAATGGTATTATTGACAATTTCATTATCTTTTTCAATTGGTAGAGCAATATTTCTCTTCGGCAGAAAAATACAAGTTAAGGTTCGGTAGGTTTTTTCAATGCATGGATTTTCCGTAAATATGAAAAAGGGGAATTCATGTTATAAAATTCCCCAAATGATTGCATACGAAACGTTATTTTATATTGCATTTAAATGTCTAATACTGCCCATGGCGAGAAGTGCGAATGATATCGCCATAACTGACGGTTCCATTACTCGGGTCGTAAGCCGTTGGAAAAACGTCACCGTTGATACACCATGGCGGGTTGTTATACCAGGGTAGACAAGAATGTCCATCAATTGAGCCATTCCATCGGCCATCTGGACCGCGAGATTTTAATGCCCAATATGAGGCATGCCAAATGGTCCTAAATGGGCCGCCACCGGTTAGGGTAACAAAATCATAATCTTGTTGCCAACAATAGAGAAAATATCCGATACCAGCTGCGGCTGAAGCTCCACCCATTCCGACAAAACTAAACGGGTCTTTTGGCATTGAAGTGATATATGCAACCGGTGTGGTTAATACATCGAATCGATTCGAGCCATAAGCATCGTCACCAAACACTCCATTCTGTATATTCGGACTGCTATTATAGATGGGATATGAATTTGCATCGACATTATAAGCTTCAATCGCGGTGCCCAGGGTATTAAATTCTCCTTTTAACCTCGATACTTTTGCCCGAGTTTGAGCCGCTAAGAAGTTCGGAATCGCTATCGCAGCGAGAATCGCGATAATCGCCACAACGATTAACAACTCTATCAAAGTAAATCCATTATGCTCTTTTTTCATTGATACTTTCACCTCCTTACTTAAAAAAAGATTACATTATTAAACTATGAATATAACACTACCTTTTGCACTAGTCAAGAGAAAAATGTTCTTTTCATTATTATCATTCATTTTCTGTTTTTTTTTTATATAAAATCATTATCTTTCTAACGGTCTTGATATATCAAGACCGAGAAATAAAATAAAAAAGGGAAAATTCGATGGTTAAAATCGAATTTTCCCTAAAATTTAGGAAATTAAATTTTACTACCAGCATCATTCGTAATTATTCGGGTGTTTTTGACTCCGAAGTATATCACCGATTGAAACGGTTCCATTGCTTGGATCATAGGGAACATTAATATTATATATTCCCCATTTGGTACCATTACCATCTACATCAGGACTATAATACTGGTCAGGACCGGCTGAACCTATTCCCCAACCGCCAAATGCATCTCGATATTCTGGGGTATAAGTACTCCGTGATAATATTCCGGTGGACGTATTCCAATATCGATATCGCCTAGCTACGGTATCAGCTCCAAAATATTTCGCATCGCGGAATGGGTCATCTAATTTGTTGGAGCTGATATATGAAATTGGAGTCGTTACATCGTTCGGTATATACCAATAATATGGCCAATTTCCCCATAAATCGGTTCCATCCTGCGGCCAACTCGTATTATCAACATAATATGATTCTAATGCGGTGGCAAGAGTTCGCATTTCTCCTTTTGCCCGAGAGACTTTCGCTCGGGTTTGGGCGGCTAAAAAGTTCGGTATGGCTATCGCTGCAAGAATCGCGATTATCGCAACGACTATCAACAACTCAATCAAGGTAAATCCACAATTCTCTTTTTTCATTTAACTTTCACCTCCTTATTTTGAAGTAGTATTTCCTTATTATAAATATAGCACTTCCTTATTTATTAGTCAAGTCGAAAATGAGCTGATCTTCGATTGATTCTGGCTCCTTTATTTATTCTAGATAAAGGATTATGGCTATTTTACTCTCAATACGATTTTGGAATTATACTGGAAATAAAAAAAGGGAAGATTCGATTTTAGAGTCAAATCTTCCCTGGTATATACAGAAACTAACCGCTATCAACTATATTATTCGTAATTATTGGAGTGTTTCTGACTCCTAACGATATCTCCGACTGACATCGTTCCGTTAGTCGGATCGTAAGCAATCACGATGTCATAAACGGCATATTGCGTCCCTGGATTTGTAGCATGTTCATAATCAGGAGATAAAACCCTGTCCGGACCAGCAGATTCTAACCGCCACATCCCATACGCATCCATTATTTTATTATAACTTTCTGGATATGGTTTATACGCTACTGCTAAATCTCCATCTTTAAGTTCATTAAACCGGTATCGTCTCCAAACCGGATTTCTTTCACCTAATGCATCTCGGAACGGATCGTTCATTTTTGTTGAACTGATATAAGCGATCGGAGTTGATAGATGATTTGGAACATACCAATAATTTGGAGTTGGTGGCCATCCAGCAGCTGTTGCCCACGATTCAGTTCCATCCGGTGGCCAGCCAGAATTATCTACATAATACGATTCTAAAGCGGTAGCTATTGTTCTAATTTCACCTTTTGCGCGAGCAACCTTTGCTCGAACTTGCGCCATTAAGAAGTTCGGAATTGCGATTGCTGCTAGGATTGCAATAATCGCTACAACAATTAACAACTCAATCAAGGTAAACCCCTCTCTTTTTGTATACATTAAATACTTTCACCTCCTTTTAGTAGATTATAGGTTTTTTTAAGCGTTTTTAGGTGGTTTTAGGGAAATAACCGGTGTTCCCCAAATAGAATAGTTTACTCCTAAACCGACCAATCGTCAAGGATAATTTATTAACTAAATTACCTTTTTGACTATAAACAATAACAGGTTATTATAATCCATATAGCTATCTATATCTAGAACAATCTTGCGAACTTTTAGTAGAATGTTGCGGTAGAATTGGCTGGATTTACTTGATTAAGTTTTTTTATCTTTTTTATTTGAAGTAGATTCGGTCGATTTTGTTGCGGGAGAACTCGACGAAGAACTGGAACTGCTTTTTTCTTCACTAGCCCGTTTCTTATAATCGGAACTGCGGTAATCGGTAGCATAAAATCCCGACCCTTTAAAAATAATCCCGGCTCCGGCGCTGATTAATCGATGCACTTTCCCGCTCTTTTTGCATTTCGGGCACTTTTTTAACGGGGCCTCGGTCATTTTCTGGAATTCTTCAAATTTATATCCGCAGTTATCGCATTGATATTCGTAAGTCGGCATAAGAAAAACAGTCCTAAGTCCTAAGGCTATAGTCCGAAGATAATCGAACTAATTTACCTTAGAACTCAGGACGATTTAATTTAATTCCTAATCAAAATCCTAAATTATGAGTTTACTTAGGACTTAAGACTTCGGACTTTTGACTGCATTTTAGTACATATCTCCGCCGTATCCGCCGCCGCCATGAGGTGGCATCATCGGTGGTTTCTCTTTTTCAGGAACATCGGTGATTAACGCTTCGGTAGTTAGCATTAATGCTGCAATACTGGAAGCATTCTGTAACGCCGACCGGCTAACTTTGGTCGGGTCGATAATCCCGGCACTGACCATATCTTCATATTCGAGTGCATCGGCATTAAATCCGAAATTCCCTTTTTCATTTTTCACTTTCTCAACGATTACTGAACCTTCTTGCCCCGCATTTTCTGCGAGCTGCCGTAACGGTTCTTCTAAAGCCCGTTTAACGATTTCGATTCCGATCTTTTCATCGCCACTGGCTTTAACCTTATCGACTGCGGCTAATGACCGCATATAAGCTACACCGCCACCCGGAACGATACCTTCTTCTACCGCGGCACGTACCGCATGTAACGCATCTTCAACCCGGGCTTTTTTCTCTTTCATTTCGGTTTCGGTAGCAGCACCGACATTAATGACGGCGACGCCGCCAGCTAATTTCGCTAACCGTTCCTGGAGTTTTTCCCGGTCATAATCGGATTTGGTATCTTCAATCTGGATTCGAATCTGGGCGATCCGGCCTTCGATATCGGATTTTTTACCCGCACCTTCGACGATGGTAGTATTATCTTTATCGATGGTAATCCGTTTCGCTCTCCCTAAATCTTCGAGTTTAACGTTTTCGAGTTTGATTCCGAGCTCTTCACTAATCACCCGGCCGCCGGTGAGGATAGCGATATCTTCCAACATCGCTTTCCGGCGATCGCCGAATCCCGGCGCTTTCACTGCCGCACAGGTTAGGGTTCCCCGAATCTTATTAACCACTAAGGTCGCTAACGCTTCCCCTTCGAGTTCTTCAGCAATGATTAGGAACGGTTTACCGCGTTGCGCAATTTTCTCTAAAATCGGTAATAAATCTTTCATTACCGAAATCTTCTTCTCGTTGATCAGGATATAGGCATCTTCGAGAACCGCTTCCATTCTTTCCGCATCGGTGACGAAATAGGGCGAGATATATCCGCGGTCGAACTGCATCCCTTCAACCACTTCTAATGAAGTTTCCATCGCTTTAGCTTCTTCAACGGTAATAACGCCGTCTTTCCCGACTTTTTCCATCGCATCGGCAATCAAATTCCCGATTTGGGAATCGCCGTTAGCTGAAATAGTTCCAACTTGCGCAATTTCTTTTTTGCCTTTAGTCGGGATACTGAGTTTCTTCAATTCATCAATAACCGCATCAACTGCTTTTTCGATCCCGCGTTTTAATGCCATCGGATTCGCACCGGCAGTAACATTCTTCATTCCTTCCCGATAAATCGCCTGCGCTAAGATAGTCGCGGTGGTAGTACCATCACCGGCGACATCAGACGTTTTACTGGCAACTTCTTTCACCATCTGGGCACCCATATCTTCAAATGGGTCTTCCAATTCAATCTCTTTTGCTACGGTAACACCGTCTTTAGTAATGGTCGGTGAACCGAACTTCTTATCGAGCACGACATTCCGGCCTTTCGGACCAAGAGTGACTTTAACCGCATCTGCCAGTTTATCTACTCCCCGAAGGACCGAGCGCCGCGCCTCATCGCTATATAGCAACTGTTTTGCTGCCATAATCTATCCAACCTCCTCTTTATATTGATTACACCGATTTTTTCAGATTACACAGATTTTTTATTTTAATCTGTGTAATCAGCGTTTACTAATCTATGTAATCTGCTTTTTATTCAATGACACCGAGAACATCTTCTTCCCGCATAATCAGGTATTCTTCATCACCGAGTTTAACTTCATTCCCGGAATATTTGCCAAATAGTATCCGATCACCTTTTTTCAGGTCCATCGGGATTTTTTTACCGGAATCATCTACTCTTCCCGGACCGACTGCCACTACTTCTCCCTGTTGCGGTTTCTCTTTTGCGGTATCCGGAATAATTATTCCACCTCGTTTGGTTTCTTCTTCTTCAACGCGTTTGACCAGAATCCGGTCACCTAAAGGTTTTAATTTCATTGCCATAACGTTTCGTTACTCCTTTCTTCTAAACACCGAATATATCTAGTGGTATCCGATATATTCTTGAATTGAGTTGAATAGGAATATCTTACTTCGTCACCTCCTTCCACTATAGTTAGAATAGATTTTATCCTGGATTATATCTTGATTGGTGCTATAGGATAGTTTTTTCTCTCAGGTATATCAAGCAACTTCTATGCCGTTAGGCAGGGGTTATTTAACCTTAAATTTATTTATCCTAACTTAACTGATAACTGATTGAAATTACTTATTATTATACTATATTTAGGCAAATTATACTAGGTTAATTTTGAGTTTTATTTATCTTACCCTAGCGGCAACCATGCCATTTTGGCACTGATATATCTTGGATTTGCCATATTTAGTCTGTCAAATTGGCTTAATGGGGTTCTATTACCGACGTATAACCCGAATTGGTCGGACCAATTCGGGTTATACTACCTTATTGTAATCCAACTGAGTCGAGTTAATTTGAACTTTTCGCCATTGGCGAAAAGTTCAAATTCATAAATACTGCCAATAGGTCATTATTTCATACATAGTTGATATATATAAACTTATATTTATATTTTGAATTTGTCTCCGCTGGAGACAAATTCAAAATAGAGTATTCTATCAATCAAGTTGAATTATACGCCAATGGCGTATAATTCAACTTGATTATATAACCAAAATATTCTTATATATGCTCAATTAAAAAGTGACAATTTATGTATATGGTATTAAATCATTTAGTCATCGATTTGACATTTAGATTTTCCGCTTTTGCCGAGATATCGCCCTGGGGTGGAGGGATTTGGGATTTGTTTCGCATTATGATACAATATCACTTAAACTTAATCTTCAACCAATAAGGAGAATATACCATGCTGCGCAATTCGGGTTTAATTCTGTCACTATTTTCTATATATTTAGTCATGTTTGGTATGACGATTGGTTATGCAAAAACCAAACTCGAACTTACCGACCAGGATAAACAAATCGCCCAGGAACTGAATATCAAACCGGAAAAACTCATTGAACTAAAATCGAAACCAATCTATAAATTCTCTGAAAAAGACCTGGATATTTATCTGGGGTATATTCATAAAGCGGTACCGAATCTGCGTGACCGAATCGTTTCTATCGGCCGGAAAAATATCGGGCAGCCATACCGGATATTTCTGCTAGGCGAATTCCCATTCGAACTCTATGATAGCGACCCGATGTATTGTTTAAAAGAAAGTGATTGCGTAGTTTTCTCTGAACATACCTACGCCATGGCTTTATCCCGAAACTGGCCGGAATTTTTCGCTATGCTGCAGCGAATCCGATATAAAAACGGCCAAATCGGGATGCTTACCCGAAACCATTATACCGAAGCGGATTGGGACCTGAATAATTCCTGGCTGGTAGAAGATATTACCGAAGAGTTACTCGGTGACCGGGCAGCTACATTCCATGAAGACATCAACCGGGCAAGCTTTTTCAAAAAACATAATCTCGGCCAAGATATCCCGATCCAGCATTTTTCGACCAAATATATCCCTTGCGCTTTATTATCGGAAGTAGTCGATAAACTGCAAAGCGGCGATTTCGTTAATGTGGTTCGCGGCTATGAAGAGCCGAGTTGGGTAGGTCATACCGGTTTAATCGCGGTAGCACCGGATGGCACCCGAGATTTTCTCCATTCTACCCCGCCGAAAGTTAAAGAGCAGCCGATTCTGGAATATATGCAATCCGCAGTCGACCAATACCCGGAAATCGAAAAGAATAATGCCCATGTCGATGAAATGAAAAAGCAGGGTAAAACCTTTGAATATAAAAGTGTGCTATTTTTCAAGAAGAAAATCGAACTCCAAAAACAAGCGAAATTATACGGATTCAAATTCTTGCGGCTGCGCGAGAATCCGATCGCTAACCTGCGGTTAATCGATGGACCGGATGCACCACGGGTTACCGCACCGCTGGGTTTACTTAAAAATTCCGATTAATTCTTAGCGCCTTTAACGGTTGATTATCTTAGCGCTCTTTGCGGTTTGCTTTTAACGTTTTAACCGCAGAGACCGCAAAGTAGGCACTAAGGTCGCAAAGTAGAATATAATCAATGAAATTAAGCCACCGAATTGAATGGGACAACGGTGTCCATATCAACGGGTTAGATTTAGTATTAGATTCTACCAGAGCAGTTGCATGCTCGTTTGTATCCCATGCCCATTTCGATCATCTGGCGAAACATACCCGGATTCTCGCATCGCCGGCTACCGCCAGCCTCTGCAAGGTTAGGTTGAATAGTAAAAAGACCTTACCGAAGTTTAAAGAGATTAAATTCCGGCATAAAACCAAGTTCCATGAAGTGGAATTGGAACTGCTACCAGCCGGTCATATCCTCGGGTCAGCCCAGATCCTGATTGCGCATGGTACCCAAACCCTACTCTATACCGGCGATTTCCGGCTTAAACCGAGTTTGACTGCCGAACCGATTCTGGTAAAATCGGCTGATATCCTGGTTATGGACGCGACCTATGGCCATCCGAGATATTGTTTCCCAGCGCGAGAGAAAGAATATCTACGATTAACCAAATATCTCGATACCTGTTTAACCCATGGAGTGACTCCGGTACTCCTCGCCTACTCTTTAGGAAAAGCCCAAGAAATCTTGAAATATCTGGGAGATAAAGATTACCCGATTACGGTACATCCGAAAATCGCTGAATTAGCCCAAATATATACCCAATTCGGTATCGAGTTCGCTCCCTATAAAGTTTTAACTGAAAAGACCGCAGGATTGCATAATCGGATTATTTTGGTACCACCGAATAGCCAGAAAACTGAACCGATAGCATCAATCCGGAAAAAGAGTATCGCCATGTTAACCGGCTGGGCAGTAGACGATTCCGCGAAATGGCGATATCGGGCTGATGAACAGTTTATTATCAGCGATCATGCCGATTTCCAGGAATTGATTGATTATGTGCAACAGGTAAATCCGAATCTGGTATATATCTGTAATGGGGAGAAGAATTTCGTTTCCCATCTGCAGAAACTTGGATTCAATGCCCAACTGCTCGAACGAACCCGACAACTGAACTTATTTGAATAAAATACTTTTGCCACGAAGACACGAAAAACACGAAAAGGACACTAAATCTTTTTTTCGTGCTTTAATTATTTCGTGCTTTCCTGGAAATCTTTGAGAGGTTCTATATGAAAGCATATGAAGCTATCACCACTCGTCGTACTATCCGCCGCTACCAGCAGAAACCGATTGATGAAAAGATCCTCAAAAAACTGGTTAACGCTGCCCGATTAGCTCCATCAGCAGCTAATCTCCAACCCTGCGAATATATTATCGCTACTGATAAACCGGTTATTGATCAAATCTTCCCCTGCCTAAAATGGGCGGGATATATCGCCCCTGCCGGGAATCCGAAAGAAGAAGAACGGCCGGTAGCATATCTTATCGTTCTTTTAAATCGGAATTGGCGGAAAGAAGGGGGAGAAGTCGATGCCGCAGCCGCTATCGAGAATATCCTCATTACTGCAATGGAAGAAGGCATCGCCACCTGCTGGCTCGGTGCTATCGACCGGGATAAACTGCGGCAGGTTCTTAACGTCCCGGAATATTGCGCTATAGATTCAGTGGTAGCGCTCGGATACCCTCTCGAAAAGTCGGTGGTTGAAGAATCGGATGATACGGTGAAATACTGGAAAGATGATACCGGCTTATTCCATGTGCCGAAACGGAAACTGCAAACCATCCTGCATAGAAATAAATACTAGAAGAATCTCAATAGCGTAAATAGGGAAAAATGATTAACTGGTAAGATTACTCTACAGCAAACAACGCTTCTACAAAATCCTGCGGTATGAAATCCCGGAGATCATCTACTCCTTCACCAATCCCGATAAGTTTCACCGGCAGATGCAGTTCATCCCGGATAGTGATAATAATCCCGCCTTTAGCGGTGCCATCGAGTTTGGTTAGAATCAAGCCGGTTAAGGGTACTACGCTTTTAAACAATTTTGCTTGCGATACCGCATTCTGGCCGGTAGTCGCATCGAGTACCAATAGGACTTCCGGCGTAATATTCGGTAATTCTCGCGCTACCACCCGCTGGATTTTTTTAAGTTCTTCCATGA
>JBHGBB010000092.1:0-14295 GCA_041946755.1 bacterium
GCCTGGATGTGATGAAGTTCCAGGTGTATTAGTGCCCGTTGAACTAAGTAGAATAACAGTGGAATAAACACGAGAGGTTTTTGTTGAGGGGGAAACCGTTCGGTTTCCCCCCTTTGAAAGTTATATTTTTTATTTCTTTTTACATAATCTATCAAATAGAGATCAACATATATCCAATTCATACCATAATATCAATTCTAGAGCAAAGAAAGGAGTGATAATAAATTAAATTATACTATCTCTACAAAGAAAGAAGAGGAGTATATGAATAAGAAATATATGAATTATGCAAAATATTTTCTAGTTATCATCTTGGTCATTCTCAGCGCAAGTTTTAGTTTGGCAAAAAAGTATAGTGATGTACCTTCAGGGCAAGGAGTATCTGCCATCGATACTACTGGAGCTGGCGACTATCTATCACTTTATGACTGTGCGCAGGATTTCAATACTACCGCGAATACCGGTAGTTGGACGGTAACGATAATGAATGATTTAATTGAACCTAATGATGCGGTGTTTGGAAACTGGGTACTTGATGAAAGTACCGTAACGTTTAAACCAGCGGTACCCCTGACGATAACGTTTACTACTACGAGCGGTCCCAGTGCCGCAAGTGGAATATTAGGTAACTGGATTATTGGCAGCCAAACCCAAGAAACTACCCTCTATGGAGCTTTGGATTCCACGGCAATCGCAACCAATAATTTCTTTATTGATGGTTCGACCACAGGAGGAATCGACCGGAGTTTAACGATCATCAACATCCCAACCTGGTCATCTTATACTGCCCCTGGTGCTAATGGTTCTCAACCAGTTAATATAACAGTATATGGTGCATGTACTAATGTCCAGATAAAAAACTGTAATATCATCAATGCATCGGTTAATTGTCCAGCAAACATTCCTTATATTAATATTTTACTGATGTCTCGGCAAGCAACAACCCCATTGAAATATTATCCATCGGCTACACCTTGTTTAGCCTCGAATGGAATTGTAATTGATAATTGTTATTGCCTAACTACCGGTGCATATTATAGTGCAACTGCAAATAATGGTTATGGTATTTGTTTGGCTCCGGATAATCACGCTGGATTCTATCGACCAGGTAGTTATGGTGCAATGACTACTGAACCAACGAATACTATCATCAAGAATTGTTTGATTGATGCCCGAAGCCGCGCGATTAATGTCGTTCATCAGGATAATCTGACAATAACAAATAACACGATTCGAGTGCATCAGAGTAATCCATCAGCAGCCAATCCCTATGGGATATTTGTCCATGAAGTTGCGACTACTGGATCAATATTAACCATAAGTAATAACATTCTCGACCAGTATGTGGAATGTTTAAATGGCGGTTATGTGGTGATTGATGTTACGGCAAATGCTACCGGAACGTATACTGCCCCAGCGGGTGATTTCCGAGTATACAATAATATGATTACTGGATTCAGTCAACTTAGCTCAACTTCTGCTCCGACAAGAATACTGCCGATTACAGCCGGTCTTGATCAATACGGATCTAACAATGCGGTTACCGGGGCCAAGTATACTATTCTCTACAATAGCATTAATATCGATACGGTGGTTACCGCTTCAATGACAGCACCTGCTTGCACTGGTATCGTTTTAGGGAATACTAGTGTTGCAACAACGAATCTCTGGACGGTAAAAAATAATATCGTTCGTGTAATGCAACCAGGCGGTATCGCAGTCAAGTTAGGAACGGCATCGGGGAGCACAACAGCATCTGGTGCAACGTCAATTGATAATAATGATTGGTATTCATCTGGTGCAAATATCGCCCAGTTAAATACGACCAACTATGCTACGATAGCAGCTTGGACTACAGCGATGGCAACCGGTGCAGATGTCAATAGTCGATCAGTTAATCCAATGGTAACTACGCCGGGAGCTTGGGTTTCAGCGGCAAATCTGCATTTTACTGGTGGTGTAGCAACTGGATTAGAATTGGCAACGCAAAATTTAGCTCCTAGTCCAATATCAGTTACAACTGATATTGATGGACAAACACGGCAAATAGCAAATGGTTGGCCGGGTGCTGATGATCCACAAGTACCATTACCGGTCGAATTAAGTAAATTTAAATTGGATTAACTGAAGTTATATTGAGGAAGAGAATCGTCGAGTTCCCTTCCATAAATATCGTCTTTTATAGGATTAATAATAATAAATTCGGAAAGAATATTTATATTTGATTATGGCATCCATATATTGTTGTCTCGTTAAGATGGGGCATCAAGGACATAAAAAATACCAGGAAAAAAAGGTGTTAGTCGAGTCGCGAAATGCAGTGGAAGCGATGCGAATCGCGAAATTATTACCTGGCGTGAAAAAAGGTGTCTCTCATTATCAAGGACAAAATGTATTAGAGGTATATCCGATAGAAGAAACTGGTACCATTGAGGTGACTGATGATTCAAGTTAGGACTAGATTATTTAGTATATAACCTTGGTAATTTCTGGTATAGTTATATATTAAGTAATAAACCTAACTTTTATGAAAGGGAATAAATTGTATGGCAAAAAATGTGATCACGCCGAGTGCGGGATATAGCATTACCTTACGGTTGGAGTTGCAAAATCGAATTGGAATGATGGGAAAAGTGATTTCAGTCATTGCAGGTGCCGGTGGTGATATGGGCGCGATTGATATCGTGAGCGCCACCAAAAATACGGTCATTCGCGATTATGCAGTTAATGCGAGTAATGAAGAACATGCCCAACGTATTGTTGATGCGGTTAAAAAAATTGCCGGAATTCGAATCATTAGTGTCTTAGATCGAGTATTTCTACTACATCTAGATGGAAAAATTCAAATTCAAAACAAAACGCCATTAAATAACCGGGATGCGCTGACAATGGCATATACACCTGGTGTTGCTCGAGTGTGTAAAGCAGTGGAAGCGAATCCGAAACAGGCATTAGCATTAACTATAAAAAAGAATTCAGTTGCGGTTATCTCTGATGGTACCGCAGTACTTGGTTTGGGTGATATTGGGCCAAAAGCAGCGATGCCGGTTATGGAAGGAAAAGCAATGATTTTTAAGGAATTTGCTAATATCGATGCTTATCCGCTGTGTTTAGATACTAAAAATGCTCAAGAAATCATTACGACTGTAAAAAATGTAGCTCCTGGTTTTGGCGCAATTAATCTCGAGGATATCTCGGCACCTCGATGTTTTGAAATCGAAGATAGACTAAAAGAGCTTTTAGATATTCCGGTTTTCCATGATGATCAGCATGGAACAGCAGTAGTTGCATTAGCAGCGCTATTGAATGCATTAAAAATAGTTGATAAGAAATTGAAGAATTTAAAAGTGGTTATATCCGGATTAGGAGCTGCAGGAATCGCTTGTGCCAAGATGTTTATGCAAGTTGGGATACCGGAAATTATTGGAGTAGATACCGTAGGCATTTTGTATAATGGCCGAAAAGAGAATATGAATCCGGTGAAACAATGGCTGGCGGAAAATAGCAATCCTAAAAAGATAAAAGGCGATTTGGCTAGAGCTATTCAAGGTGCGGATCTATTCTTCGGTGTTTCTGCTCCGGGAATTTTGAAAGCGTATCAACTGAAGAAAATGGCTAAGAATCCGATCATTTTTGCTTTATCAAATCCCGTGCCGGAAATAATGCCGGAAGAAGCCCATCCCTATGTTCGAATTATGGCTACCGGGCGAAGCGATTATCCCAACCAAATCAATAACGCATTGGGATTTCCCGGAATATTCCGAGGTGCATTAGATGCTTATGCCACCGAAATCAATGAACCGATGAAACTTGCTGCAGCGTATGCAATCGCTGCTGTAGTAGATAAAAAAGAACTAAATGAAGAATATATTATTCCAAGTATCTTTAATAAAAATGTCGTTCCATCGGTGTCGGCAGCGGTAGCAGCCGCAGCAAAGAAAACCGGAGTTGCCCGGAAAGCTCAGACGGTAACGAAATTAAGTTATTTCTAAGTGTTATTTATGATTGAGAACAAGGAGCTAAAATAAAAAGATAAAAAGAAGGTAATTTTTTTTAAGTTTTCTAATTATCGAGATTGATATAAAGATAGTCAAGAAAGCAATAAGCAATAATTGATGCCTCTTTGTTTATAAAATAATTGATAGAAAGTGAGGTGAAAAAAGATGAAAAAGATATGTTTTAAACAAGATGGATTTACCTTAATCGAGTTATTGATTGTTGTCGCGATTATCGCGATACTTGCTGCGATCGCCATTCCAAACTTTCTTGCAGCACAAACTCGAGCGAAGGTTACTAGGGTTAAGGGTGAATTCAAAACCCTTGCCACGGCGATAGAGTCATATAATGTAGATGCCAATTCGTATCCAATACATATAAGTCCCGATCCATCTTATCAGCAGAATGGAGTATTTGGTAAAGATGACTATGGTTCATACCGATTTGATGTGTTAACTACTCCGATAGCATATATATCGTCAATACCACAGGATCCGTTTGGTGAAACTGCTGCTACTGGAAATGTTGCTCAAGGAGTGAGTTATTTCCTCTATACTTGGCAAACATTTTTACCGACTACGCTACCAGAAGGTGGAGGACCGTTTTTAGGTAATCTCTGGCGTGCTTCTTATTGGGCATTAAGAGATCGCGGTCCGGATAGAGCTTGGAGTGGATTATTAGATCCTCAAAATTCTGGTGCAGGTAGTGTACAAGCTTATTATAACTATTCATATTGTCCTGACGGTGATGTGACGTTACTTTGTTACGATCCCACTAATGGAACAATGAGCCGCGGCGACATATACCGAACCAGTAAAAAAGGTCAGTTTTAAGAAATACGGAAGAACTTAAGCACAAAACCATTATATTTATAAAATAGCGTGGGTCGGCTTAATTGTTCTTCCGTATATTAATTCTTATACTGCCGGAAGTACCGGATCGGAAAATTTAATTCTAACTGACTCAGAATCACCAACGCCACCACAACAGACGATAAATATTACTATTATACCGACTACAGCTCCTTTATTTCCGAATGTAGGATCAGATACTCCGTCACAACGCAAGATGAAACTAGAACAATTTTGAATGAGCAATAAATATTGATTATAGGAGCGGAATTAAAGCATAAAACAATTCCGTTCCACATCTATTAGACGAGAAATACAAAGGAATCTGGTAAGGGAGAGAAAGTAAAATGTTGTTTCAAAGAGGGGAACACGGATTTACTTTAATTGAGTTACTTATCGTAGTAGCGATTATTGCGATCTTAGCAGCAATTGCAATTCCAAACTTTCTGGCGGCACAAACACGGTCGAAAGTATCTCGAACACGTGCGGATCTCAGAACGATCTCTACTGGACTGGAATCATATAATGTGGATAATACTATTTATCCGGACATGATGGACGATAAAGATTTATATGGTACAAACGATTTTCGAGTACCGAATAGTTTAACAACTCCGGTATCGTATTTCAGTAATAATAAAATGGTAGATCCTTTTTATCAATCAGGTATCACCGACCAAGAGAGTAATGCTACCGGAGGTTCCATTGCAGGAAAGGTATACTTTACTTATAGTAATCTAGTACAGTGGAAGAAAGACGGTTATTTACCGGCATTTACAAATCCAGGACGAGAAGCTTATGGCGATTGGCGATTGATATCAGTAGGGCCTGATGGTTGCTATTATAACCAAGGACCAGCACCGAATTTTCCTGCGAAACGATGGAAGCATGTGATTGAATACGATCCGACGAATGGTATCAGAAGCATGGGAAATATCTTCCGATCACAAAAACATGGAGAACCTTATGAATGGCGCGGTCCCGAGGCTAGCTATTGGACAGGAGATTAAGATAATCAAATAATCTTGTTGATTAGCATTATTATTTATCGGTTAATACAAAACAAGAGGTCGAATTACGAGGTTTCGACTTCTTGTTTTGTTTGGTTTATTAGACTTTTAGATAGACTGTAAAAAAGCATTTTATTTTCATGGGGATAATTAGGTGAATCTAGATGATTTTGAATTATGGATGAAAGATACTTCACCGAACATGGTGATTTATGAATCAGGTACACTCCCGTTGATTTTGACTGTCCCGCATGGTGGTTCATCATCGATTAATAGTCTTCCCAAGCGAATTTCTACGCCAATGACGATAGATTTTGCTACCGAGACCGATGTTAATACCATAAAACTCGCACTATCAATGGTAAGCCGGATTAAGGCTCTTACCGGTAGTAAACCATATCTGATTATGAATCTATTAGATCGAAAATATTTGGATGTGAATCGTGCGCCAGAAGATGCATATCAGCATCAACTGGCGCAAGAAGTATATCAGGAATATCATCGGCAAATCCGGACTGCCATTCGTTCAATCCAATTGCAATATGGTTACGGATTGCTGGTCGATATACATGGACAAAGTACTGAACCGGGAGATCTTTATTTTGGTGATCGAGATGCATTAACTATTCAAGGATTAACAACCAGGTATCATCATACCATATTAAATGAAGAAAAAGGTTTGGTAAATCAATTAGCTCAAAAAGAATATGAGGTATATCCTCGGCCGGGAAAACCAACCCCGGCAAGTGTTTTTGGGGGATATACCGTCCGTACGTATGGTAGCCATAATCCCGATGGAATTGATGCAGAGCAGATAGAAATTCATTATCGAATTAGAAGTGATGCCGGTAAACAGGAAAAGTTTACTTGTGATTTTTCGGAATGTTTAGTTGCATTCTTAGATGAATATTATACTCTAAAAAATTGAGCATTAAATATAATCAGCATCGTATAGCAAAACTTAAATAGAATAGTATTGTTTAAATCATATTTTATATAGGAGGGTATTTATGTTATGCAGCGGTATGATTACAAGATCAAGATATAGGAAACTATTTCGGAATATAATTAGGTCCACACTTATTGGCAGTTTAACTTTTATATTAGGAAGTACGATCATGGCAAAATCGATAAAACAATCAGCTGCAGCAAAACCTACTGAAGTTCGAGCGATTTGGGTTTGGGGATATACCGTTCATGAAGAAGGAGCAGAAAAGGTTGTTGAAAACCTAGTGAAATATAAATTCAATACCGTTATTCTGTTGATTAAGGGTGGTGCCGGTGAATTTTCGTTTAAGAGTTCAGTCGCTCAAAATACCAGTAATAAAAGAGATATATTACAGGAAATGATTACTGCTTGCCATAAGCGGGGAATTGCAGTTCATGCTTGGTTTATGTTCCATGGAGATAAACGCTGGGTAGATAGTCATCCGGATGAAGCTGCTTATAAAGCCGGTGACACCGCTAAATGGGCTGCCGGTCCAGTACCGGCAGCAAGCGAGAAAGTATGTCCGCTAGCTCCGGGATATCGAGAATATTTTAAGCAATTGGTTGGCGATGTTTTGGATAATTATGCGGTTGATGGGATTCATCTGGATGGAATTCGATATACCCATATCAATTATTGTTTCTGTCCACGGCATCAACAAAAAGCCAAAGAATTAGGTATCAATTTAGACCATCTTCGAACCTTGGTTCATGATTCACTTTTTGTAAAAGATATGGCGAAAGGTGCGTATGTGGAAGCATATAAAAACGGGGATCCGGATGTGGTGAGATGGGTTGATCAACGCGATGACGAAATTACCTCGATGACTAATGAAATCAAGGAATTGATTCTGAAAAAGAAACCAACGGTGAAATTATCGGCAGCGTTGATGCCGGAAGGCGGTGAAGCATATGATGGATTTGCCTTATGTTATTATGGCCAGAATTACCGGCGGTTGGGTAGAAGTTTAGATTTTATCTGTCCGATGTCGTATGAAGGTAGTTTCGGTAAAAAATCGGATTGGGTAGTCGATATTGCCAAGCGCGCGGAAGCGGAAACCGGGAAACCGGTTTATGCCGGGATTCAAGGATTTACTGCTGAAGGCAATGCGAAACCATTTACCGCTGCCGGATTTAAAGCGACGTTGCAAGCAATTAGAAAGAACCAGATACCGGGATTTGTCATTTTCCGATACGGCTCGATGACTGACGGAATGCTGAAAGCGTTGAAATAGAGTAATGGACTTGGTCCTTTTAGTCATCGAACGACAGTGAACAAGAGCCAAGAGTGCAATAACTAAACGTAATATTGTACTCTTGGTGATTTACATTACTTTGAATGGAATAACATTGCGGGATTTAATTTTGTAGCGGAAGGTATTAATAGCGTGAAACAGAGTATACACAAGCAATCGTTGAAAGAAGTAATTCGACTCATACTTGGGCTTATTATTTTCGTCGGATTATTGTTTAATTATGGGATCACTGCTTCAATAAAGCCGGAAGGGAAAAGGTCTAAACCAAAAGAAGTCCGGGCGATTTGGTTATGGAGTTCCTTTGTTAAAAATGAAGGAGCAAATACAGTAGCTGCAAAACTAGCCAAATATGGTATTAGCGATGTTTTCCTTCTGGTAAAAGGCATGAGTGGTGAGGTAATGTTTAAAAGTAAATTCGGTCCGCCGTTGAAGAATAATCGTGATATATTACAAGAAATGATACCGGCTTGTCATAAACGAGGGATTAAAGTCCATGCGTGGATTATATTCCAGGGAGATATGAACTGGGGAAAAACACATCCCCAAGATGTCGTGTATCATGCGGGTAATTCTACCGCTTGGAATACCGGTCCTTATTCGAGAATCGATGATACTACCAAACAATTAATTTGTCCTCTGGTACCGGAATATCGAGAATATATTAAGAATCTTATTGGTGAAGTGGTGGATACCTATAAAATCGGTAGTATTCATCTCGATGTAATTCGATATGCGCATGTGGTATATTGCTTCTGTCCACGGCATCAGCAAAAAGCGAAAGAATTAGGTATTAATCTAGAACATGTTCGAGAGGTAATGTATCGATCATTGTATACCAATACTACAGCCCAGAATTTATATGTTGAAAGGTATAAAGCCGGCGATCCGGATATTATGAAATGGGTGGCTATGCGACAGAACGAAATAACTTCATTGGTGAAAGAAATACGAGAATTAATCGATAAAAAGCATTCCCAAATGAAGTTATCTGCAGCATTCGTTCCCGAAGGTGGAGAAGAAGACGATAGTTATGCCTTATGTTATTTCGCGCAGAATTATCGGGAGCTCGGTAAATATTTGGATTTTATCTGTCCAATGACTTATCATAAAGAATTTCGGAAACCGATTCAATGGGTGGTAGATATCGCAAAACATACCGAAGAGGAAACCGGGAAACCGGTCTATGCCGGAATTCAGGCGTTTTCTGAAAAAAGAAGTATCGATGCCAAAGAGTTATCCGCAACTATAAAAGCGATACGGGACAATAATATTCCAGGTTTCGTGTTGTTCCGGTATGGATCGTTAACCGATGAAATGTGGAATGTGGTTAAGTAACAAACTTAGTTACATAATTAGATAGACTGCCCCGATAGCATTTGGGATTAACGAGTTACAAGAACGAATAAATTCCTGGATTATAGCCGGTATTTTATTTGTAGCCAGAGCAAGTTGCATGATATGCAATTTGCTTCAATAGTAAGATAAATTATAGATAATATTTTAAATTCTGGGTGTCTAAAAATCAGATTGCAAACTTTGCAAACTGATTTTTAATCGAGTATAACAATTTGATATAATTGATGTTATCTAGGTTAAACAGGTATTAACTTGAATTATACTCACATTGAGTAAAATTCAGATTAAGATTGGAATTTATCGGGCGAGGAAACCGAGTTCGTACCGTTACATTTTTGTTATATCCCATGGTGTATAACCCGAATTGGTCGGACCAATTCCGTATCTACACCGGAGAACTTTGAGTTAATCGTGCCAATTTGGCATAGTTTGCCTTGGAATATGATATCAGAGTTGAATTTAGCTCCAGCGGAGCTAAATTCAACATCGGATATTAAATTCCAGCAGAGCGGTCTATAGTTCCAAGATGAGATTAATCGGCTTTATTGATAAGGATATATAATGAAAGGAAATAAATTTAATATGAAACAACCGCAGGCGGAATTAAATCTTATACCGATGCCGCGAGAAATAGAAATCCAATCGGGAAAATGTTTATTAGATAGTTCCTGGACCATTATCATCGATAGTAAAGACCCTGAAGACCGGTTTGCAGCTGAGTTACTTGCGCAAGAAGCGAAACAAACTTGGGATTTGAATTGGAAGATCAGCCGTGTATCTCAGCGAGTAGTAAATGCAAATAAAAATATCGTTATACAACAAATCCCCGTTAGCAATACAGCGCCAAAACTGTTTAATGAACAAGGATATGAATTGGTTATCGAACGGCGCCAAATAATTATTCAAGCCGCTACTTCTTGCGGTAGATTCTATGGGATTCAAACCTTACGCCAACTGATTCGTTCTGCTTCAGGAAAATCTATTCCGCAATTAACGATTAAAGATTATCCGGCGTTAACCTGGCGCGGTGTTTCCGACGATATCAGCCGGGGACAGGTTTCAACTATCGCCGATTTTAAATCGATTATCCAGAAATTAGCCTTCTATAAAAATAACATTTATATGCCCTATATCGAAGATATGTTCTGTTTTGATGTAGATCCTGACATCGGGCGAACTCGCGGCGCGATTACCAAATCCGAAATGCAGATAATGGTTGAAACCGCTAAACAGTATCATATCACCCTCTGTCCGGTATTTGAGTGTTTGGGGCATCAGAAGAAAATACTCAGTCTCATGCAGAATCGGAAGTATGCCGAGTTACCGGATCCGGCAAAGATGCCCTGGTCATTTTCGCCGGTAATCCCCGCGGCATTTGATTTCGTAACCAAACTTATTGACGAAATGGTCGCCGCTACCCCCGGTCCGGAATTTTTCCATATCGGTTGCGATGAGTCATATGATGTAGGATTGGGAACCAGTAAAAAGCAGGTAGCCAAAATCGGGATCGGCCGCGTTCATGCGGATTATTTCACTCGACTCCATGATTATTTGCGCGATAAACACCACCGAAAAACCATACTCTACGGCGATATGCTGCTGAAGCATCCGGAAGCAATTCCGTATCTGCCGAAAGATTGCATTATCATGGATTGGCAGTATGAACCGGAGAAAGAATATCCGAGCGTAAATAAGTTTCTTAATGCCGGATTTAAACATATCCTGATTAGCGGTTCTGTTAGGGGCGATGTTTGTTTTTACCCGGATAATTATGTTGGATTCATAAATATCCGGAATTTCGCTGCGGTAGCGAAAAAAGAAAATTTATTGGGAAGTATCGTTTCCGCCTGGGGCGACCATGGTGCAGAAAACCTTCGGGAGAATAATCTGTTAGGGTATGCCTATAATGCATCAGCAAGCTGGGAACCCGATCCAACAAAGAATCAATCGGAATTTATCGAGCGGTTTATTAAACTCTATTATCGAATCGAAAATCCGAAACCGTTAGCTAGAGCAGAAGAGCTAATCGGGTTTCTTCCTGGATATGCGATAAAATCGTTATTTGGCATTTTCCATTCCCAGTTTACGCTTCGAGAACAGGATGCGAAATTAGTCGCATCGATAAAAAAACTTCGGAATCGTATTCAGCCCATACTAGAGATTATTCCACAAGAACGAGCGAAAGCTAAACTGCATCAAACCCATTTGGATAATATCGAACATAGTGCGAAACGATATCTCTATTTTGCAAATCGGGTAATTGCTCAGGATGAAATAGCGAAGAAATTGAAACGCGCTAAATCCGGTACCCTTTCTTATGCGGAACAACAGAAAATCGCGGTTTCGCTCATTTCATTACAAAAACAGTTAACCGATATTTATGGCGAATACCCGCGGCTATGGTTGAAAAGCAATAAATATCCCGATCTTGATATAAATCTGAACCGATTGGTGCTGCAGATATCGCAACTCCAGAATTATATTGCTAAAGCTACTGCCGGGGAATTACAGACTCCGAAACCGATGGATGCGGTTTGGATGTGGTATCCGCAAGGTGAACCGACTAAACTCACTGAGATGGGCACTTATTATTTTATTCGTCCGATATCTATTTTAAAAAAAGAACTTAGTACAGCAGAATTAATTGTATGGGCAGATGATTTCGGAAAAGTATACCTTAATGGACAGGAATTATTTACGGTTAGTTTCCGCGATAACCCAAAACAAATCAGTGTTAAAGGATTCTTAAAACCAGGGGAGAATATCCTGGCAATTGAAGCCATTAACGGATTACCCACGTATGCTGGATTGGTGATGGAACTCCGATTGATATATGCTGATGGCAAGAAAGAAACCATCTCGGGCGATAAACAATGGCGAGTTACTGACCGCCGCATCTCTAATTGGTTCAATCATTTACCATCAGCTAGTGATAAAACTTGGGTTCCAGTAAAACTGCTTGGAAAAGGATTTATTTCCGCTTGGTCAACCAAAATAGATTGGCCTTAATTCTGGATAGAACTCGATGAAGATAGATCGGATTGAATTACATCATTTACGATTAAAATTGGTCGATGCGTTTCAGACCAGCAGAGCGAAAAGTATTTATCGAGAGACAGTATTAATTAAACTCCACTCTCCCGATGGAATCGGCTGGGGAGAATCTCCGGCAGCAGCTGCGCCATTTTATTGGTCGGAAAATGTTAAGATGGTGCTGTATGTAATCCAAGAATTTTTAGCACCGATTTTATTGAAGGCTGAAATAAATCAGCCGGAAGAAATCAAGACAATATTCAATCGTATCCGCGGACATAATTGTGCGAAAACCGGTATTGAAGCTGCAGTCTGGAATATCTATAGCGAAAAAAAGCATATTCCTTTAGCAAAAGTTTATGGGGGTAGTAAAACTACGATACCAGTTGGGGTGAGTATTGGTATTCAAGAGAATATCAATCAATTACTAACGCGAATTCAAACGTTTGTTGATAAAGGATATCGGAAAATAAAACTGAAAATCCAACCGGGGTGGGATGTTGCAATCATTCGGCAGGTACGGAAAACATTTCCAGAGATCAATCTAGCAGTAGATGCGAATGGAGCATATACCTTAAAAGATATCAGCGTATTTGAAAAACTAGACCAGTATGGTTTGGCAATGATTGAACAGCCGCTGGATTATCGGGATTTATATCAACACAGCATATTACAGAAACACTTGAAAACTCCCATATGTCTTGATGAAAGTATCCAAAATATCTATGATACAGAATGTGCAATTGCATTAAAATCGTGTAAAATTATCAATATCAAACCAGCTCGGGTAGGGGGATTTGCAGAAGCTATATCAATAGCGAGATTATGTGATAGAAATCACATTAAAGTCTGGTGTGGTGGACTATTAGAAACTGGAATTGGCAGATTGCATAATATCGCATTAGCCAGTCGGAAGGAATTTAGTCTACCAGGAGATATTTCTGAAAGTAAACGATATTATGAACAGGATATTGTTTCGCCACCGATAGAAGCAATCGCTGGGAAGATTACGGTATCAGATAATATCGGTTTAGGTAGTAATGTTGTTGAAAAAGAGGTAAAAAAACATCTGGTTACAAAATTAATTCTTGAATAAGAATGAGTGGAGCATCTTGGGAATTAAACTGATCAATTCCCAATATCCTTCGCTAAAAGGAAAATTTAAATGATTAAGCTTGGAACAGCACGAATCAATATAACGCCAACAGAACCAGTAGATTTAGCCGGGTTTATTGCCCGAGTGCAGCCGATGACTGGAATTCATGATCCCTTATATGCATCAACCTTGGTTATTGAACAGCAGAAAGATAAGTTTGTTTATATTGTCTGCGATTTATTGAATTTATCTCGGCCTGGAGTAGCTTATTTCCGCGAAAAGATTCAAGAGAGAACCGGTATTCCAGCAAATCAAATTATGATTTCATGTACACATACTCATTCAG
Source organism: bacterium (assembly GCA_041946755.1). Lineage (GTDB taxonomy): Bacteria > UBP4 > UBA4092 > JAOAEQ01 > JAOAEQ01 > JBHGBB01. The sequence continues at coordinate 13,932 of JBHGBB010000092.1, forward strand.
GACCGATAGCGACATTTGTCCCACCGGCTAAACAAGGTGGACCAGCGATAAATCCACGTCGGAAGAATTTAGGGACATTAAATCAGAAGTATACTGAAGAGTTAACAGAAAATCTGCAGAAATTAGTTACCGCTGCGATAGAACCACAGCATATGACTGAAATCGACCATATCGAATATTTCTCGGGAACGATTGAAGGATTAAATATCGACCGCCGGGCAGAGGCGGGTAAAAAAGGTATTCATGGTCCGTTAGTAACCCATACTGCTGAAACTGATACTTCGCTACAAGTAGTAACATTTATGAACAAACAGAACAAAATAAAAGCGGTATTAGTCAATTTCGCTTGCCATGCAATGATCAA
>JBHGBB010000093.1:0-14173 GCA_041946755.1 bacterium
TGTTTCAAAATCAGGATAAACTGCCAGTGAGAATAATTATCTATCATCAAACGTGCAATGTTGCGCTAGCGCAAAAAGAAGGATTGCCCCGGATCGGCGGCTGTCTCCTAATCGATGGTTCGATCGGCTCTCATACCGCCGCGGTTACCGAACCGTTTAATGATAAACCGGAAAGTACCGGAGTCCTCTATTTTACCGACCAAGAATTATATGGGTTTATTGAATCGGCTCATTGTGCGGGATTACAGGTATCAATGCATGCAATTGGCGACCGCGCTATCGGCCAAATCCTGAATGCGTATCAGAAGGTACTGACCAAATATCCGAGAACCGACCATCGGCATCGGATCGAACATTATGAACTGCCAAAACCGGAACAAATCCAGTTAACTGCTAAACTTGGAATCCTGCTGGGAATGCAGCCGACATTCGATTATCTCTGGGGTGGCGCTGGTCAGCTGTATGAAACCCGGCTGGGGCTGCAACGCAGTCTCGATTCGAATCCATTCCGGGCCATCCTTGATGCGGGAATTAAAATCGCCGGGGGATCGGATAGCTATGTTACGCCCATGGACCCGATGCTCGGTATCCATTCAGCGGTGAACCATTTTTCGCCGTCATCCCGGGTAACGGTAGATGAAGCGATTCGGATGTATACTACCACAGCAGCGTATGTAGCATTTGAAGAAAAACAAAAGGGAACGATTGAACCCGGTAAACTTGCAGATTTAGTGGTGCTGGAAAAGAATCCTTATAAAGTTCCGGTTATTGCATTGAAAGATGTTCCAGTATCCATGACCATCTGCAGAGGTGAAATTGTTTATAACCACTGAGTTCACTGCAATTCACTGAATTATTCTGCGAGTTCAGTGGCTTCAGTGGTTTAGATAAATGCTTTTAAAGAATATTAATAAAACCATCCAGAAGAATAATCTCATTCAAAAAGGTGACCGGGTTATTGTCGCAGTTTCCGGCGGCCCGGATTCGGTAGCGCTGTTACTGCTCCTGAATGAATTAAAGAAGGAATATAACCTTAACCTGTTTGTCGTCCATCTGAACCATCAGTTTCGCGGAAAAGAAGCGGATGCAGATGCCCGGTTTGTCCAATCGTTAGCCAGAAACCTTAACCTGCCTTGTTTTGTTAAATCGGTTAATGTTCCAGAGGTTGCAAAGAAAAAGAAGAAATCGCCGGAAGAGATGGCGCGCGAAATCCGGTATGCTTTCCTTCAGGATATCGCCCAGAAGGAACAAGCGAATAAAATCGCACTTGGGCATAATGCTGACGACCAAACGGAAACGATTCTGATGTGGCTCTTGCGCGGTGCGGGAATTGAAGGATTGGCCGGTATGGAAATCGCTCGTAAGAGCGAAGTACCAAATATCAAGTACCAAGTACCAAACAAGTTGAGATGCTCTTGCCAAAATCAGATATATATCATTCGACCACTACTTGAAACATCGAGAAAAGAGATTTTAGAGTACTTGAAAGAGAAGAAGCAGAAATATCGGGTAGATAAAACCAATCTGAAACCAATCTATCTAAGGAATCGGATTAGGAACAACCTTATTCCACAATTAGAGAAAGAATATAATCCGAACTTAAAAGAGACCTTATTAAGGACCGCTACTATTCTTCGGGATGAACTCACTTATTTTGAATCAGCAGCAGAGATGATTCTCGCCTGTATCCGAAATCGGGAACGAACCGATTGTTTTGCGATTAATCTATCCGAATTCCGGCACCTCGACCGGGCAATACATCGGCATCTGATTCGGCAGTCAATACTACAAGTTTGCGGGACGTTAACCGGAATCGGGTTTGACCATATCGAAGCTATCCTCGAACTTGCTAAATCTGGCGGAGACGGATTAATGCTGCATCTACCAGGTCAGGTAACGGTACGAATCGAACAGGATGAACTCTGTTTCTACCTCGGCAGACCGAAAAAGGATAGAATGCTGGTTAGAGAACCGATTGCTGTTCCCGGAACAACCACAAACCAATCATTTGAAATAACGATTACTACTGAACTAAAAAAGATTACTGCAATTGATAAGAATCGACTACTGCGATTAGATCGATTTACTGCTGTACTAGACGCGGATAAACTCCAATTCCCATTAACCCTTCGGAATTGGCAGATGGGCGATACTTTTATCCCATTAGGAATGACCGGGAAAAAGAAACTGCATGATTTCTATATTGATGAGAAAATCCCACGAACGCAGAGAGATAAGGTACCGCTCTTGATAGCCGGTAATGGCAATATTGTTTGGGTAGTAGGTCAACGAATCGATGAAAGATATAAGATTACTCAGACGACAAAACGTGTACTTAGGATAAGAGTTGTTAAATCCTAAGTTCAAAGTTCAAACAAAGCCCCAATGCCTAAATTCCAAAATTTTGAATTTGGTGTTTTGGAGTTTGTTTCGGATTTCGATATTCGAATTTCGGATTTATTTTTTAGTTACACGTTCCGCATATTTCCCGGTATGGGTATTAATTTTAACAATATCCCCGACTTTAATAAATTGCGGCACCAGAATTTCCATCCCATTTTCTAAAATTGCGGATTTATACGTTGCATCCGATTCGCCCCGGATACCGGCTGCAGTAGAACTGATTTTCTCTTCAACCAATTCCGGGAGGATAACACTTACCGGCCGGTCTTCATATAATTGGATCGGAATCAGCATCCCTTCTTTTAAGAACTTTTCAGCGAATTTCCCAAGGAAGGATTTTGGAATTGAGACCTGGTCATAAGTTCGGGGGTCCATAAAACAATATTCTTCTTCAGTCACATAGAGGTATTCCATCTGGTGGGTATCGAGTTCGATATCATCGAGTTTATCATTCTGATGGAACCGGCGGTCGGTTTGGGTGCCGGTAGATAATCGGATCAGGCGGGCATGAACGAATCCGGCAAACTGAGCAGTGCCAGTTTTATGTTCTACTTCCAGAACCTTATATAATTCTCCTTCCAACCGAATCGCATTTCCATGTTTCAATTCTGCGGCGATTAGCATAGGATTGAGCCCTCCTATCTATAATCGAGTTGAATGAGATACTCTATTGTATCTTACCTCTTTTTATCTTGCAACTATCGATTTTGATATTTAGAAGAGTAGGGATACATTTCCGCATCGTTCAGTATTATGATGTAGTTATACCAGCCAAACCAACGATAGTATTTTGCATCCCATTCCGTCTTTCTGGTATACTTTTAATGGCTATGAACTACGAAATTATTGATGCGAATACTTTGTTTGGATTCTCACCACGACAGAACCTGGATACTTCTATCGGTCAGTTGCAGAATATGATGAAACGAAATAATGTTTTCCGGGCGATACCTTATTCTTTGCAAGGTGTCTATTATGACTATCGGCTTGGGAACCAGGAAACCGTTGATCTGAGCAAAACCCATCCAGAGTTTATTCCCGCGTTTAGTGTTGACCCGCGTCAATATTTCGGTTGTATCCAAGAAATCGAGCTTCGGGCGAACCAAGGATTAAAATTAATCCGATTATTCCCGGAACAACAAGGCTGGCATTTCGAAGCTGCACCGATACCGAAAATGTTAAAGGCGATCGCTGACTATAAATTAGTGTCGATGGTCGAATCCCGATCTTGGGGTTCAGCAACCAAACTGGTTGAATATACCAAGCGATATAATATCCCGATAATTCTAACCGGTGTATCTTATTTTATTATGGGAGAAGCGATAGAACTGGTTAAAACAGTCCCTAACATTTATCTTGAACCGAGATTGATCAATACTCCAGATGGAATAGATTTAGTAGCTAAAGAATGTGGGGCGGCATGTATGATATTCGGGTCGCATGCGCCGTTTGATACGATCGAACCGGCGCTCAGATTAGTTGAAGGATCGCATATTTCTGAAGAAGAGAAACAGCTCATTTTTAGTGGGAATATTAAACGCTTATTGAAATTAAAATAAAATCAAAAACCAAACTTTAACCGCAGAGTGCGCAAAGAAGAAGCAATGTTCGCAAAGTATATCTCTGCGTTCTTAGCGTGAACATAGCGGCCTTTGCGGTTAGCTTTTATGAAAAAGATCGATGTCCATGCGCATTATGGATATTGGCCATTTCCGATATTAGCGGATTCGGAATCGGATTTATTGCTGATGTTAGCAGAAAATGAGATCGAGAAATGTATCCTATCTTCAGCAAAAGCCATCCAGTATGATTTCGTTGCCGGGAATCGGGAATTAAAACCGATACTTGACCGGAATCAGGAATTATATGGATATATCACCTTAAACCCGAATTATCCGATTGAATCGCAGAAAGAGATTGATACATATCAAAGCCATCCGAAATTCGTTGGCATAAAAATCCATCCGTCGTATGTTGGGCAGGCGATTGATTCCGAAGAGAATATTGCGATCATTAAAATGGCGGAACAAGCGAATTTGCCATTGCTGATACATACTTATGATGGTGGGGATACTGCCCCACATCGATTGCTGAAGGTCAGAGAGCAATGTGCGATAATTCCAATTATTATGGCGCATATGGGTGGCAATAATTGGATAGAAGGAATCGAGACCGCAGCATCAGCGCCCGGAATATATCTGGATGTCATCTGCAGTTTCTATGATATGGATAAGGCGCGAATAGCGATTGATCGGGTAGGGATAGACCGGTTGGTATTCGGGACCGATTTAACCTTAATCCATCCGGCGGTAGCCATCGGGATGTTCGAATCTGCCCGATTGACTGATGATGAACAACAGAAAATATATTATACCAATGCCATCAAAATATTCCCGAAATTACTTGCTCCGATTAAGTAATCTTACTTTCCTTTCGTTTGACCACAAGGTGAATTGGCAAGTATAATAGTTAAAACTAGGTTACATCAGTTTTCAGTATTTATACGGAGAGATGTCCGAGCTGGTTGAAGGAGCACGCCTCGAAAGCGTGTAGGTGGGCAACTGCCTCGTGGGTTCGAACCCCACTCTCTCCGCCATTTTTCGCCAAGTGAAAAATAGCGAGATCTCGCTAAATCCTTTGGTTCTGGCGGATCCGCTACTCAAAATAACAACAGATTTAACAGATTAAATGGATTTAAAATTATAAATTTTAGTTGTTAATCTGTTTAATCTGTTGTTCTTATTTATGAGTCTTATCCCGATTTTTGATGGGCATAACGATACTTTATACCATCTATTTCTACCGGAAAAGAGTAAAGGTCGGAGTTTTCTGGTAGAAAGCGAGCATGGTCATCTTGATTTACCGCGTGCAAAGAAAGGCGGTTTAATCGGTGGGATTTTTGCTATTTATACCCCACCACCGAAATCTGCTATAGACCAATCTAAACCAAAATCAACAGAAAAGACACCATCTGGTTACTATAGTTCAGAACCGAAAAAACCGCTTGAATATCGATATGCACATGAGTTTACCAATTCAGTAATCGAGTTCGCTTATCAAATTGAAGCCCAATCGCAGGAGAAAGTCAAAATTATCCATAACCTGCTGGAATTGGATTGGAACATTACGCATGATGTTCTTGCGATGGTACTCCATTTTGAAGGTGCAGCACCGATAAAGTCGGATTTAACCGATTTGGATGAGTTCTATCAGAAAGGATTAAGGTCACTCGGAATAGTATGGAGCCGACCAAATGCGTTCGGATATGGAGTACCGTTCCAATTTCCGCATTCCCCGGATATCGGTCCCGGATTGACTGATGCCGGGAAAAATCTGGTTGCTAAATGTAATGAGCTTGGTATCATTCTCGATTTAGCGCATCTGAATGAACAAGGGTTCTGGGATGTTGCCAAGATAACCAAGCATCCGATTGTAGTCAGTCATGCAGGAATTCATACATTGAGCCCCTCATCAAGAAATCTAACTGATAAACAACTCGATGCAATCGGAGAATCTAATGGGATCATTGGAATAATGTTTCAACCCAGCTATTTTGAGTTTCGGGATGATCAACCAACCACTTCCAAGTCTGAAGTAAAAATAAAAGAGATTGTTGCCCATATTGATTATGCGGTTAACCGTATCGGAATAGACCATGTAGCGTTAGGTTCTGATTTCGATGGTGCAGAAATGCCGGCTGAAATTAAAGATGCTACTGGATTACCGAAATTGATCGATGCGCTCCGGGAAAATGGATATGCAGATCCAGCGATCGAACAGATTGCCTATAATAACTGGTTAAGAATAATTAATGCTACTTGGAAAAAATAATAGCAATTATTGGTAGGTTGCATTATGAGTAATACTTTAGGGTGGCGATTAGATTCACCAGTCGGTGTCGTTATCATAGTCGCTACGGTATATCTATTATTTCTCATCGTTCGTTTATCAATATTCGGCTTTAACCCGGCTTGGTTCATTGCTGCTGGCGATAAATTTTGCGACCATACCCTAATTCCGAATGGTATCTTAATATATAAGAACTCTGCCGGATATGATGGCGAGTTCTATTATCGGCTGGCATTGAATCCCTTCACTTCCCGCGAGACCGAATTCGGAATTCAGTTCGATTTCCCGGCATATCGGCAACAGCGGATTATTTACCCGCTCCTTGTCTGGATATTTTCGTTCGGGAACCCCCAACTAATTCCTTGGATGCTAATTGCAATAAATTATATCGGGTTATGCTGTCTAGCATGGTTCGGAGCGCAGTATGCAAAAGAAATGCACCAATCCGCATTCTGGGGTATATTATTACCTTTATTCCCCGGATTTATCTTAACCTTATCGAGAGACTTAACCGAAATAATTACCGTCATGTTTCTGGTTGGCAGTCTCTTGTATATCCGGAAAACCCAACCGATATTGGCCACCATCTTACTCATTTTGGCGATTTTTACCAAAGAGACGGCGATTATTGCTGCTGGGGCGATATTCTGTATCTATAGCTATGCAATATGGAAAAAGAAATCCCATCCTTTGATCCCTTGGTATGTAGCAGTTGTACCGATAATAGTATATATCGGCTGGCAGATATTATTATGGCTGCATTGGAGACAAATTCCGGGGTTGAGCGGAAATAAAAACCTAGGAATACCATTACTGGGCTTTATTTCATTTATCCGAGAAATAGTTGAGCTACAAACCATTCATCAAAAACTGTGGTTCATAGAAATAGTTTATCTGCTATTTTTATCGTTAGTCCTTATCTATACATTCCGACGGGCAACAACGCTACCGGTAGAAAAACTTATCTTGTTATTTTATGCCGGATTGATCTCATTATTAACCACCTGCGTCTGGACTGAAGATTGGGCGTTTCTCCGTACTATATCAGAATACTATGTTTTTGGTATCATCAGTATATTAACCGTTCAGAACAAATGGAGAACAATAGTTTTTATTGTTACTATCATTTTATGGCTAGCTCTATTTTGGACTAGGGCAAATACGCAAATCCCTTACTTTTTATAATCCATAATCCGGATTCCTGCCTTTATCTTTTTATTCTTATCGCACTTGACGAAAGGTATATCTAACGTCTACAATTAACAATAAATCAGTTTCGATTTACTATATATCGATTAGAACTTATCGAATAAGCCAATATGATAAATATCGATTAGCGAGTTTTATAGGAGGCATCATTATGAATACTAAACAAAAAATACCTTACCCACCAAATAGTCCGCAAGAACCAAACCTAAAAGATACCAAAGCTATTCGTGACCTTGTCTTGATTACATTAATTACCATCATTGTGTATATTCTGGCTAATGTATTTAAAGTATTTAATATATTAATAATCCTATCAGAGAAATATGGAGATGCCCAGGTTGATAAACTAATTGTTATATTGATGATGTTGGGCATGGCATTTGGTATCTTTTCTTGGCGCCGCTGGCGAGATTTGAATGAAGAAGTTGCATCACATCAGCGGACAGAATTTATACTACGAAAAAGTGAAGAGCAATATCGCCAATTGGTAGAGCTTTCACCGGATTTAATTGGTATTCAGGTTCGAGGTAATATCGCATTTATCAATTCCGGCGGGGCAAAGATGCTCGGTGCTGATAGTCTAGAACAAATACTGGGAAAACCGATAATGGATTTTGTACATCCGGAGTATCGGAATTATGCTGCAAGCCGGATTCGGGAGGTTATGGAATCCGGATTAACCGTATTGAGTCATGAAGAGCAATTCTTGAAACTTGATGGAACGCCAATCGATGTAGAAGTGAGTGCTATACCCTTTGTGTATAAAGGAGATCCGGCAGTGCAAGTATATGTCCGCGACATTACTGAGCGGAAAAAGTTATTGGAAGAAATGCATCAAACGCAGATTTTTTTGGATTCAATTGTCGAAAATATCCCGTCGATGGTTTTTGTCAAAGAAGCCGAAAATTTACATTATGTTCGGTTTAATCGCGCAGGTGAAGAACTCCTTGGGTATTCGCGAAATGAGCTAATCGGTAAGAACGATTTCGATTTTTTCCCCCAAGAAGAAGCGGCGTTTTTTATTGCTAAAGATCGAGAGGTGCTTGAAGGGAAAAGATTTATTGACATACCGGAAGAACCGGTTGAAACCAAATATAAAGGATCACGTATCTTGCATACCAAGAAAGTACCGATTTATGATGAACGCGGGATCCCACGATATTTACTGGGGATATCGGAAGATATTACTGATCGTAAACTGGTAGAAGAGCGATTGAAAAGAAGAGAAACTTCACTGCGAGCTTTAGTAAATGCGACCACTGAAACCATATTTTTACTCGATGCGAAAGGTGCAATCATCACGATTAATGAAATTGCTGCGCGGCGATTTGGGAAAAGTGTTGATGAACTCATAGGGAAAAATATTTTTGATTTGCTTCAACCGGAAGTAGCCCATCGGAGAAAGCAGTTTGGTGATATGATTTTACATTCACATCAACAGTTACGGTTTGAAGATGAACGAAACGGGATTTACTTCGATAATAATGTCTTTCCGATATTGGATGATAAGGGAAATATAGAAAAAGTAGCAGTATTTGCCCGGGATATCACCGAACAGAAATATATAGAAAAAATGCAAAAAGTATTAGCCGCATTAGGTGAAAAGCTTAGTTCTGCTACCGATCCAAAAGAGGTTGCAATGGCAACCTTAGATGCTGCAGATGAACTGTTTGGTTGGGATGCTTCGGCTATGGTGATACTTTCTGAAAAAGAAGGTGAAGAAACAACCATAACTGCATTTGATTTGATTGACGGTAAACGACAAGAATTTCCCCATGGAATTGGCAAAAGTATGATTACTCCGATATTTCAAAAGACTATTCAAGAAGGTTCCCAGTTAATGTTACGCAATATCAATGAATATAATCAAGATCGGGGATTAATCTCTTTTGGTGATACCACCAAGAAATCCGCTTCGTTGATGTTTGTCCCGATCAAGAAAGAAAATAACAATATCGGAATGCTCACCATCCAGAGTTATCGACCGCAAGCGTATGATCGGAAAGACTTGATATTGTTGGAAACGATAGTGAATTATGGTAGTGGAGCGTTGGAACGAACAATAGCGAAAGCAAAACTCCAGAAAAGTGAAGAACGATACCGGCAACTGATTCAGTTTTCCCCTTATCCAACGGCGGTCATACGCAATCAGCAAATAGTGCTTGTGAATAATAAAGGAATGGAAACATTTGGTGCTGACAAACCAGAACAGCTAATCGGAAAATCGATTTTTGAGTTTGTTGTACCGGAATATCAATCTTTAATTATCGAACGAATACGATCGATTCTTGAGAAAAAGAATGCTACTCCTCTTGTGGAAATGAAACTCAAACGGCTAAACGGTACGATCTTTGATGCGGAACTGGCGTCATATGCAATTACGGCAGAAGTTGAACCGGATATTTTAGTGATTGGCCGAGATATAACCGATCAACGACTAACAGAGGAAAAAAATCTACAATATCAAGAACAGTTGCAGAAATTGAATAGCGAGTTATCTCGTACCCAAAAACGATAATGAAAAAAAGAAAGCTCCTATATTAAATGAGCTATAATATCGGTAATCCGGTCTATGCAAATTTGACTGGCTTCTTCGCCTAATGAGGAGAATTCACTTCCTCCCGGTCGGTTCAACTTTGACTCGGATAACTCTTTTTGCGGTCGCCAATGGGTTTCCAAGGAAGCGCCTCCATTATAATTATTGGTAATAAGCGCTTTAAACTGTTCTTCCCAATCGATCCACCCATCTCCGATCGGAACGCATTTCGGCTCTCCTCCTTGTGGAAGGTTTTGTTTTGGATTTTGAATTTGGGATTTGGGATTTACCCTAATGGCATCTTTGATATGTAGATGGATCATTCGAGTAGCGATAGATTCATACCCATTGGGGTAAGGTGGTTCGGTAATCCCGGCGAAAATCTCATTGCAGGGATCCCAGAGCGCATAAACTGATTTCGGATTATTGTCTAGTGCATCCAGGAATCGGCATAGCTCTTTACCAATACTAATTAAGCACGAGTGCTCGTTCTCTATAGCGAGCCGAATATTTTCTTGTTTAGCGAGATCGATTGCGGGTCCAAATCGGTCGATAAGTAGATTCCAATTTCCTTCAAGAGAGGTAGTTTCTTTTTTCCAGAAAGTAAAAATGCGAAGAATATCGGTATTAAGCTGATGGGCCAGGTCAATACATCGTTTCAGGATTTCCAGATGCTGATGATATTCAGCTTCCTTGTTTATATGGCATTTGAATACCGGAGAGGCAATACTTCTAATCACCATGCCGGAACGATTTAAAATCTCCTTCATGTTCCGGATATCTGATGGAGTCAAATCTTGCGGTGATTTATCCCATACCGTTCGAATTTCAACGAAATCGAGCTGATTCTTTTTGGCAAACTTTACTACAATATCAAAATCCTGCGAAACCTCATCAGAGATTATACCTAGTTTAAACATATTTCGGATTGTGTATTGCGAATTACGGATTACATAATCTACAATCCGAAATTGCAATCTGCAATTTATTGATAAAGTTCCCAGCGGTTAATATCGACGTCCGTACCAACCGGGATTCCTGCGCCGTAAATTCCTAGCTGCGAGATAGAGGCTGAAATAAGATTGTTGGCTGCATCTTTGGTTACTCCGGTAACTTGTTGCCATTCACCCATAATACTATTCCAATAATATAAATTCATCTGGCTTTCTGATCTGCCGGCAGGAACATCGCTATCCAGATATTGTATCGTTACCGAAGAATACGATGAACCTAAGGTGGTATCAGGGGAAAACTCGACTACCGCTGAACTACCACTATATGAACTTGACCAACCATGGTCATCGGCAGGGAAATCGGTTCCAACTACTGTTGCTGATGGAAATGCTCCGGCACCGCAAGCGCAGGCATGGCTGGTATAGGTTCCTCCCGGTCCCGCTTGCGCTACACCGCCAAACGCAGTTATCATGGTACTGGTAGCTTCAACCGTTGGAATTGGATGTCCAGACCCAACTCCATATTCCGATAAATGATATATCGGTACAGTTACAATATTTAGAGTGGTATCTACTGTCTGACGAAAAGGTATTTTTACCCAGGTGCCCGAAGTGGTATCCCAGACAAAAATCCGCATCGTTGCTGGGGTGGACCCATCCAATGGAACATCTTGAGTTCTAAACTGCAATGTTAAATTAGGTGGATATATCGGATTAAATAATGTTCCTGACGGATTTATAGCAACGGCTGTTGGATTATTATGGTTATCATCAGCTTCAGTTAACGAGAAATCGACTGCGCCGGATAATGCACCAATTGGAATAATCAATTGCGGTTGATATCTGCCAGCCGGGCCGGGAATTAAAGTACCTCCACTGCTACCGATAGTTGCATATGCCGGTGCGATCGCTAAAAATAGTTCCCACATATCTTCAAACATCGGTAAGGTTTGTCCACCACAGAAAATCAGCATCCGCCGATATCCCGGGTCATATATTGCTATTTGTCCCTCGCGTATGAGTGGTGGATTAGGAGTGCGGGTACTTATTTGCGACCAGAAAGCGCCACTGGTTCCAAATCCATAAACATCGTTTAAATAAGTCGGAGTTGAAACCGATCCTCCTCGACCACCGAAAACGAGAATCCGGTTTATATCGGAATCATAGACCATGGTATGATTCGCCCGTGCTTGTGGCGGGCTGCCAGTCGGACTAAATTCAGTCCAATAATAATAAGGAGAACTCGATAAATCCAATTTCCAATAGTCATTTCGAAATAGATTGGTATCGGTTCCGCCGAAAATATACATCTGACTATCGATAATAATCGCAGCATGCTCTGCCCTGATTGGTGGAACATTCATGGTAGTCAATACCGTCCAGGAAGGAATCATAGGATTATAGGCATAGACATTATTGGTAGCTTGACCAGTAGTGTCGTACCCACCGAATACAATCATGCTGTTTAAGGCATTGCACCATACTGCCGAATGACCGTATCGTGGTACTGGATTTGACCCGCTAAACGTAGTAATCTGCGTCCACTGGTGAGTAACCAAATCGAGCTGAAATATATCACCGAATATTTTCCCTACATCCTGATCGCGACCGCCATAAACAATCATATTCAAATTTCCGGTTGAAGGATTGGTATAAATTACGGCGGAATGGTCTTCTCGTTCAGGTATTGGATCGCCAAAGGTAGGAAATAAATTAAATATATATTCGGTATCAGTTTGATATCCCAGATATACTTCCTTGCTCGAAGTATAGATACTTCCAGTATATTCCCGACCACCGAAAATATACATATAATGATTGGTAGTATCAAAAACCGCAGAATAATTCATACGCGCATTGACATGAGTTCCTTTAACCGGTATCATAGACCAATATTCAGCAAAGCAAAATTGCAGCCCGAATAAAACTATACCTAATGAAATCAATATAATTCGTAGATATTTCATAGGAAATCTCCTTACTTATTAAGTGTATTAGGAAAGAGAATGACTTACTGATTAGTCCTTTTTTGCTTGATAATGTGATAGTAAATATTGATTATATCGAGCATATAATAGGTCAAATTTTGTGTTGTGTCAACAATATTTTACTTTTTTCTAGTAATTCGTTTGATTTCTTTTACCAATGGTTTATCGCCAATCCGATGAGCGATATCCGATGCCTTTTTAATCGATATTTTCCCTTGAACCAATCGGTCGGTCTGAAAATAGATTTGCGCTAGACTGATTTGTATCCAGCCTAATTCCCGCTGGTTATTGAGTTTTTCGGCTAACATCCGAGCTTGTTCTAAATGGCTGAGCGCCAACTGATACTGGTGTTTATATAAATATATATTTCCCAAACTAAACGCTATTTCGCTTAAATACATATCGCTTTGTAATCGCTGTGCAATCTCTCGAGCATGGCGGATGAGTTGTATCGCCGGTTTAAATTTATCCTGGGCAGCATAAACAACCGATAATGGCGCTTGAGTCTGAATAAGCCGTTCACGGCTTTTCAATTGTCGTGCTAATTCCAATGCTTTTTGTAAATGTATCGCTGCCGGTTCTAGTTTATGTTGCCGATAATATAACCGACCGAGGTTTTCTTCGCAGACCGATTCTCCAGTCGGATCGTTCATTTCTTTAGCAAGCAATAGAGCGTTCTGATAATATGTTGTGGCTAAAGTATCCTGGCCTAGAATCTGGCAGATTTCTCCCAGGTTAATTTGCGCGGAATGCTCTCCCTCCCGATATCCTATATGCCGAGCGAGTTTTAATACCCGCTGATAGCTTTTTTTTGCTAAAGGATACTCGCATAAATTCTCATAGATTAATCCGAGATTATTAACTGTTGCTGCGAGCATTTTTTTGTCTCCCAGCTCTTCTCGGAGTTGTAATGCCTGTTTCCCGAATGCAATCGCCTGCTGATATTCGCCCTTTTCTCGATATGCGAGCGCGAGATTGTTTAAAGCATGTGCCTGCCATTTTTTATCATTTCCCTGTTTGGCAGTATTCAAGCAGGTATAATAACAGCTGATGGCTTCATTATATCGGCCTAAGTTGAGATAGATGACGCCGATATTATTTAAGGTCGCTGCTTGTCCGCTGGTGTCATGGAGTTGTAGCCGAAGCCGTAATGAAGCCTGGTAATTATTTAGTGCGCGATAATACTCCCCGCGGTCGAAATAGACTAATCCGATATTTTTTAACGATTCTGCTTC
>JBHGBB010000094.1:0-14169 GCA_041946755.1 bacterium
ATCTATAATATCTTCATTGATATACTTACATAGATACTGAATTATGCGAACCATTTTAGCGGTTTTAGGTATAATCTGCTTTTCCTCTACTTTATTGGCTGCTGATATCCCATCGGAATTAACCTTACCAGAAGCGATTAAAATCGCGTTAGCCCAAAACCTGGAATTGCAGGGCGTTAAACAAGATAAGTTTATCGCGATAGCCAAAAAAGAACAGGCGGAAAGTCTGCGATTTCCGAAATTGGAACTGGATGCTTCGTATACCAAACTGCCGGAACCACCGTTTATGCAGGTACCAACGGTAGAATTAACTATTCCGGGATTAGGCAGTTTGAGTGTCGATCTACCGAAATTATATCTTGCAGAAGAGGATTCTAAACGCGCGACTCTAACCGGGAGTATGCCACTTTATACCAGCGGGCGGATATCGAATGCGATTAAATCCGCTGAATTGGGAGTTAATGCTAATACTGAACTCATTTCCGCAAAGCAGAACGATATCTCGTTACAAGTTACGCAAGCTTATTTAGTAACGGTATTAGCACAACATGTTGAACAGGTTAACCTCCAAGCGTTATCGGTTATCCGGGAACATCTGAAAAATGCTGAAGCGCTGTTTAAAGCAGGGATCGTCGCCAACTACGATGTACTCCGGGCGAAAACTGAACTGGCAGCCCAAGAGAAACGGCTTACCGACGCGCAAAACCAACAGAATCTAGCCCGGTCGGTATTATTCAATATCCTGAATGTACCGCTGAATACCGAAACCAAACTAATAACCCCGTTTGCTGCCGTCGATTCTTCGTTCTCTTGCGATACCGAATCGCAAACTGCGGTACTCCAATCGCGGGAATTAGCCGCATTACGGCTGAAATCGCAAGCGCAGCTGGCGTTATCTAAATCCGCAGCGGCTGCTGATAAACCCCAATTTTTTGTTGCCGGATTATTAGAGACCTATACCGATGAATTATCGGTAATCGATCCCCATGAAGCTATGGTTGTTGGCATGAAACTGAATTTATTCGATGGCGGTGCTACTCGGGCAGTAGCGCGTGAACTGCAAGAGAGTTCACGCCGCACCTTAATCGATGCCGACCGATTGGAAAAAGGTATCCGATTACAGGTCAAACAAGCGGTATTCGAGTTCGAATCCGGTAAGAAAGGATTAGCGTTCGCTCAGCAGGCGGTATCTTCTGCGGAAGAGAGTCTACGGTTAGCAACCCGCCGGTTCGAAACCGGTACCGGCACCAGTGTCGAGAAACTGGATGCGATTTTATCTTTATCCCAAGCGCAGATGCAGCAAGAGCAAGCATTATATCAAATGAATCTCGCATATTATACCGTATTAAAATTGCAAAATAAACTGATTCCTTATTTCCAATCTACGGAGGTAAAATAACGAATTATGGATACCCCGGAACCTAAACCGAAATCGGTTTCGATCTGGATACCGATCCTCGTAATAAGTTTCTTTCTCGTAGTAATACTAATAGCATACTTTTGGCTTGCCCATAAATCGGATTTAAATAAAACTATTGTCACTGCACCGAAAGGAACCGTCTATCTAGCGGAAGGTACGGTTGAAGCGACGGAAATAAGTATCTCCTCGAAAATCCCGGGACGGATACTTAAGGTTAATGTTGATGAAGGCGACATGGTCCAATCGGGAGAAGTTCTAGCGACGCTTGAAAGTGAAGAGATAACCGCAAAGGTTCATCAAGCGGAAGCGGGAGTTACAACCAGTTCCGACCAACTCCAGCAAGCAATGTTAGCAGTCCAACTTGAAGAGAAACGGGCTACCGACCAGATTAATCAGGCGAAAGCCGGAGTCGATGCCGCAAAAGCGAAATACGAGATGGCGATGAACGGTGCCCGACCACAAGAAATCCAGCAGGCGGAACAGGCGGTTGAAGCGGCGAAAGCGCAGTTGGAAATCGCTGATAAAACCTGGTCGCGGATGAAATCGCTCGCTGATGAAGGGGTAATCCCCCGGCAGAAATCGGATGAAGTAGAATCGGCATATAAAGCTGCTGTCGCCCAATATACCGCCGCGGAAGCGAAACTGAAATTGGTTAAAGAAGGGGCGCGGAAAGAGGAGAAAGATGCCGCATATGCCGGTTTACAAGCAGCTGACGCGCAACTAGACCTGGCGAAACATGCCCAGATGCAGGTTGCGATTCGGAAACAGGATGTGGCAGCGTTGCGGGCGAAACTGCAAGCCAGTCAAGCGCTGTTGGATGAAGCGAATTCCTATTTGAACCAAACGGAAATAAAAGCACCTACTGCCGGACTTATTTCTCAAAAGATTGCGGAACCGGGAGAAATGGTTGCTGCCGGGTATCCGATACTAACCTTAGTCGACCAAAGCAAATATTGGATAGAAATCTATGTTAACGAATCTCTTGCCGGTGGGTATAAATCCGGAGATGCGGTGACTGTCGAGTTACCAGCCATTAATAAACAAGTCCCGGCACATATTTCTAAGATTGTCCCGGCAGCGGATTTCGCCACCAAACGCGCGACTAATGAACGCGGCAGTTTCGATATTCGCACTTTCCAATTCCGGATCGAGTTTGATCAGTCTACCCCGGACTTAATTCGCGGGATGACTGCCCGGGTATTTGCGGGTAAAAGGACTTCGTAATATGGCTTCCAACAAACTGCACTTGGTTTGTTTCGTTTGGTTACGCGAAGCGAAACTGGTATTAAAAAATCCTTTTCTTATCGCGCTTCTTCTTTGCGTTCCGATAGGATATACGATTCTCTTTGGCTCGATATACTGGTACCAGCGGGTACTTGAAATCCCGACGGTGGTTCAAGATGAAGATCATAGCAGCTTAAGCCGGAAACTCATTCAAGCGATTGACGCTAGTGATTCTTTCCATGTTATTGGCACGGTACCGAACCTGGATAAATTCCGGGAACTCGCCTGGCGGCGGGAAGCGTATATGTGTATCGTTATTCCACCGCAACTGCAGCATAATCTTGTTGCCGGTAAACCCGCACGTATTATGGCAGTGGTTGAAGGAACTAATATGATTATCGAAAATGCGGCTACCCGGGCGGTAGCTGAAATCGCCCAGACTTTTTCGGTAGGAGTAAGCTATAAAAAATGGCTTGCTAAAGGGATACCGATCGGAGTAGTAAGCCAGCAGTCGATGCCGTTAGAACTAGGCGCCCGGCTATGGTATAACCCAACCTTTAATTATACCAACTTCCTGGTACTCGGTCTTATCGGAACGATTATCCAGCAAATCATCTTGTTAGTAGTCGCCCTCGCCTGGTCTAAAGAACAGGAAACCGGAACGATTATTGAACTGATGCAAGAGGTTAAAAGCCCGGCTATTGCAACGATTGGAAAGCTTTTGTTTTATTTTCTGCCGGCAGTAGCGGTTGCCTTGATTTCGATGATTATCGCATTCACCATCTACAGTGTTCCGCAGATCGGAAATGCGGCAGTATTGGTTTTTGCAACCATGGTATTTATTTTCGGATTAATCGGATTAGGATTCTTCGTTTCGAGTATAACCGGGTCTCAATTACTCAGCACTGAAATATTGATGATTATCGCGGTACCATCGTTTCTGATTTCCGGGTTCACCTGGCCGTTATTCGCTATGCCCGGGTGGGTTCGGTTTATCGGTGAACTACTACCCTTAACCCATTATCTGATTATTGTTAAATCGGTGGCATTGGAAGGTGCGGGTTGGCTGCCGAATATCGGTGAGCTACTCTGGTTATCGCTTTTCGCTGGACTGTTTTATATCCTACAGTTTATCAGTTTCTCCCGCCTATTGAACCGAGTCGGTAATAATAAATAGAATATTGATATTATTTCTGTTACAGATTAATCTTAAACCATCGCTATATATTCTTTTCAGGCACAGACTTATACGAATAAACACTGATGGTATATATAATATGTACAGATGTAGTTATTCTCTGAGTTCTCAGTATCTCAGCGGTTCAGTGGTTTATTTAGCAGTGCTGGGTCGGGTAAGGATATTATCCAAATCTTTCAGGGTTTGATCCATGGCACTCTGGAACGATTCTGCTGCCATTTTTGCAGTCCAATATCTGACATCCATGGTACGTACCAAATCCCGGCTGGCTTCCCCGGAATATTCGGTGGTATTAACTTTAGCTCCATCCGGTCGGCTGATAGTAACCCGGTATTCGGTATTCCCAATCACTACCTGTGGGATCGCCCATTTAACAACTTTTTTCGCTTCTTTCGGCTGGGTTTTTGCGGTGTATAAGGTGAGTTCGAAGGTTATAGTATAAACGTTCAAGGTAGATATTGCAGTCGGTGGTTTCGCAATATCCGCTATTTGCAGCTCTTTTTCAATCACCGCTTGCATCATAGTGGTAATCGGTCTTAACCAGATGGTAGTATCGGAATCGATATCAGCTGCCGGCCGTTTATCGATTACCTGTATATCCAGATATATCGGCTGGTTTAAAATCGACCGGTATTTGGTATAGGTATAGAATTTCGGACTATCTAAATCATAGCGGTCGATTTTTTTCTCTTTTGCTATAGATAGAGAACAAATCAATAAAATCGATATAAGAATTAGGATAACTCGGTTCATAATCGCACTCCGCATAATTAAATTGATATTTTAGTTTACCATAATTAGCGCTAAATTCCAAACTAGGCTGTTTGCAGACCCGCGCAGTAACAGGTATAATAATGCAAAAAGCAATTCCAATGAGTAAACCGAAACCGAATAAAAATCCGGGTAATGCTCGGAAAGTAGCATATCAAGCGCTGCTGCGAATCGAGTTGGATAAAGCGTATCCCGGGTTAGTACTCGACCGGCTATTAAGTAAAACCGAGTTATCGAATAAAGATAAACGGCTGGTAACTGAACTGGTTTATGGTACGGTTCGACGACAGGGTACCCTTGATTGGATCATCGCCCAGTTTGCAAAGAAACAAACGAAAAGTATTTCAATTAAACTAAAACTGGTTCTACGGTTGGGGATATATCAGCTGATATACCTGACCAAAATCCCGGCGTTTGCCGCGACTCATGAAATGGTTAAACTGGCCAAACAGTCCGGGTTAAGCCGATATGCGGGGTTCGTTAATGCGATATTACGCCGGGTGGGAGAATATCGGGACCAGATCAAATATCCGGAGAAATCTGAAGGATTGGTTGAATATCTCGCAGTCAGATATTCACATCCGAAATGGATCGTCCAACTCATCCTAAACCGGTTCGGAGAAAAAGATACTGAACAATTACTCGATTTAAATAATCAGCCGGCATCGGTGGTATTAAGAGTTAGCCGGTTAAAGAGTTCGGTTGATGCTGTTGAACATATTCTGTTAGATAAAAAGATACAGGTTACGCGAAGCGAGTTTGCACCTGAAGGAATTGTGATCAACCAATCAGAAGGGTCGGTTCGCGAACTACCGGGATATCAGGAAGGTTGGTTCACGGTTCAGGATACGGCATCGATGCTAGTATCGCATCTAGTAAATCCGCAACCGGGACAAACGGTAATCGATTTATGTGCGGCACCCGGTGGGAAAGCAACTCATCTTGCAGAACTGATGCAGAATCAGGGAAAATTGATTGCTATCGACCAACATCCGGGTAAAGCGAATTTGATTAGCCAAACGGCGACTCGATTAGGGATATCGAATATCCAGGTTCTGGTATCGGATGGAACAAAGATCGCTGAGCAAATTTCTGAGCCGGTAGATGCGGTGTTACTCGATGCACCTTGTTCCGGGCTGGGAGTTCTCCGGCGAAAAGTAGATCTCCGATGGAGAAAGAAATTAGAGGCGATAGCAGAATTAGTTAAACTCCAGCAGCAGTTACTTGAATCGGCATATAGGATATTGAAACCCGGTGGAATATTAGTTTATTCAACCTGTACATTAACTGAAGAAGAAGATGAACAGCAGATCACTCGATTCTTAGCCTCGCATCCGGATATGCAATTAGAGCATGCAGTAGATTATCTACCGGACTCAGCGAAATCGATGGCAACCGAATCGGGCTATTATTTTGCACTCCCGCAGAAGCATGGGACTGACGGCATTTTCGCAGCAAGAATGGTTAAGAAAAAGTAGATAGTAGCTAGAATCTAGGGGAATAAATATAAAATATAATATGAAAGATATAAAAATCGTTCCATCAATTTTATCCGCTGATTTCGGGCATCTAGCTGATGCGGTCGCATCGATAAAACGCGGCGGCTGCGACTGGGTGCATCTGGATGTTATGGATGGCCATTTTGTACCGAATATCAGTATTGGGGTGCCAGTAGTTAAATCATTGAGGAAAGAGACCGACTTGAAGTTCGATACCCATCTGATGATCTCGGAACCGGAGAAATACCTGGAAGCGTTTATCAAATCCGGTGCGGATTTGGTTACCGTCCACATCGAAGTTTGCCCGAATATCAGGAAAACCATTAAATCTATCCATCAAAAAGGGGCGCTAGCCGGAGTATCGGTCAATCCGGAAACCAAGATAGAATCGGTATATCCGGCAATCGGGTATGCGGATTTGATTCTGATAATGAGCGTGCATCCGGGATTCGGTGGCCAGGAGTTTATTAAATATTCGTTACCGAAAATCAGGAAATTAAGAAAACAGATTGATACGGCGAAAGCTAAAACCATCCTCGAAGTTGATGGTGGAATTAATGAGCAGAATATTCCGGCGATAGTTCAGGCGGGTGCGGATTGGCTGGTAATCGGCTCCGCGATATTCGATGCCAAGAAAGTAGAACACCAGATTAAGAAATTTAAAGACTTAGCCACGAAGACACTAAAATAGCTTTATATTAAATTTAGCATTTAGCATTTTAAATTTAACATTTTAAATTGAATTCTTGACTAGTGTTCTTTGAGTCTTAGTGGCAAAAGGTTTTATCTATGGGAAAACAAACTCCGTTATATACAGAGCATCTGAAGCTAAAAGGGAAAATGGTTGAGTTCGGCGGTTGGAATCTACCGGTACAATTCTCCGGGATAATCGAAGAGCATCTGAGGGTACGGTCCGATGTCGGATTATTCGATGTATCTCATCTCGGCCGGATAGAAGTAAGTGGAGAATCCGCTAAGAAGTTCCTGCAGAAGCTGGTTACGAACGATATCAGCCAGTTGGAAGTCGGCCAGATAATATATACGCTCCTATGCCAGGAAGATGGGGGAATTATCGATGATCTCCTGATATACCGGCTGCCGAAATATTATATGGTTATTGCCAATGCGGTTAACACCGATTATGTTCATCAGCTATTACTGCTCTACGGTCAAAATGCAGAGGTGTTTATTAGTAATCTTACCGGATTAACTGCCATGATTTCGGTTCAAGGGCCAAAAGCGATATCAATGCTACAAACTATAACTGCAGCAGAATTAACTTCTATGCCGCATTATACGGTCATCGCGACTACGGTTGCCGGATTGAATGTACTGGTATCCCGAACCGGGTATACCGGGGCAGATGGATTCGAGCTGATTATCGTTGCTGAAAAAGCTGAAGAGTTATGGCAGAAGCTTCTCGAAGCCGGGAAACCGTTTAATCTATTACCTTGCGGTTTAGGGGCTCGGGATACCTTACGGTTGGAAGCCGGAAACTTATTATATGGCCAGGATATGGATTTAACTACTAATCCTTATGAAACAGGATTAGGATTTGCGGTTAAACTGGATAAAGCAATTAAGATTGATGAACCAGAGTTTGTTGGACAACTGAAATTAGCGGAAATAAAATTTAAAGGTGTATCACGTAAACTCGTGGGATTCCAGATGCTGGATTCTGCTATTCCGAGACATGGATATCCAATAGTTAAAGCTAATCAAGAAATCGGAATTGTTACCAGCGGGTCATATATCCCGAGCCTGAAATGCGGGATAGGGTTAGGATATGTTGGGATCGAACATGCTAAACTCGATCAGGAGATATCAATTAAAATCCGGGATACGTTGCATCCGGCGAAGATAGTTAAGAAAAAACATTTGTAGAAAAAACAAATCCGAAATCCGAAATCCGAATGTCGAAACAATACCAAAATCCGAATTTTTAATGTTTAAAACAATCGTTTTATAAAATTTATAATTTGGAAAATTAGGATTTATTTCGAATTTCGATATTCGATATTCGAATTTAGGTAGGGAGGTAGTCTATGGATATTAAATATAGTAAAACCCATGAATGGGTGAAATTAGATGGCGATATTGCTACGATCGGAATAACTGATTTCGCCCAGAAAGAACTAGGCGATGTGGTGTATGTCGAGTTACCGAAAGTCGGAACCAACTTGGTTGCTGAGAAGCAGTTCGGAGTAGTCGAATCGGTTAAAGCCGCTTCGGATTTATATGCCCCGATTTCCGGGCAGGTTATCGAAACCAATCCAGCATTATCGAAAAATCCGGAGTTGGTTAATCAAGACCCATTCGGCCAGGCATGGATGCTGAAAGTTAAATGCAGTAATCCCGCAGAACTCGATGCGTTATTAGATGAGAAGAAATATAAGGAGTTAATCGATATCTCATAATTCTCGCCACAAAGGCACTAAGAGCACAAAGGAACACTAAATTTATATATTATTATTTTTGTGAATCTTAGTGATTTTCGTGTCTTCGTGGCATAGTTTATATGAATCATTTTATTCCTTTTAGTAAAGAAGAGCAGCAGCAGATGCTGCATAAGGTTGGGGTGAAATCGGTAGATGAACTGTTTTCCGATATCCCGGACTCGGTGCGGTTGACCAAACCGTTATCTATATCTCCGGTATTATCGGAACCGGAGCTTACCGCTTATCTCCAAACTCTAGCGAATAAGAATATTGGGAAACAGTATCTCTGTTTTCTCGGTGCAGGAGCGTATGACCATTATATCCCGGCAGCGGTAGATGCGATAGTTTCCCGGAGCGAGTTTTATACCGCCTATACTCCATATCAGGCGGAAGCAAGCCAAGGGACCCTGCAAACTATCTATGAATATCAGTCTATGGTCTGCGAATTGACCGGGATGGAGGTATCGAACGCTTCCATGTACGATGCAGCGACTGCAATTGCTGAATCGGCTTTAATGGCTATCCGTTCGACTGGACGGAAACAGATATTAGTATCGCAGACCGTTCATCCGAATTATCGGGAAGTACTAGAAACCTATTGCCATACCGCGGGGATAACAGTTCAAGAGATACCATACACGAACGGAATAACCGACCTAAATCAACTCGCGCAGTTGGTTAACCAGGATACTGCCGCAATAATCATCCAGCATCCGAACTTCTTCGGCAATCTAGAGCCGGCATATGAACTCGATAGTTTGATCCATCAATATGGCGGATTATTAATCAGTTCGGTTAATCCGATATCGTTAGGCATCCTAGCGCCACCGAACCTATATCATACCGATATAACGGTTATGGAAGGCCAATCGTTAGGTAACCCATTAAACTTCGGCGGCCCTTATTTAGGGATACTAGCATGCAAAAAAGAATTGATGCGATTGATACCCGGCCGGATAGTTGGTATGACTAAAGACCATGAAGGGAAACCGGGATTTGTTCTAACCATGCAGACGAGGGAGCAGCATATCAGACGGCAGAAAGCGGTATCGAATATTTGCTCGAACCAGGCGCTATTAGCGCTATCGGCAACCGTTTATTTGAGTCTATTAGGCAAACAGGGATTGAAAGAAGTAGCAGTACTCAATCTCCAGAAAACGAATTATCTGAAACAGCAGATAGCAAAAGTACCGGGATATAACGTTCTATGGCAGACTCAGCCGGGATTTAATGAATTCGTTGTTCAATGCCCTATCCCAGCTAAAGAAGTTAATCGGAAATTATTAGATGCAGGGATTATCGGTGGGTATCCATTAGAGAGTCAATATCCAGAACTTAATAATTGCCTATTATTTTGTGTAACAGAAAAAAGAACTAAGACAGACATCGACCGGCTTATAAATACGTTAGCTCATTTCAAATTGCAAAATTAGCATTTCAAATTTAAAATGCTAAATGCTAAATTTAAAATGATCTTTTACTTAGAGGCTTTATGGAACTAATCTTCAATAAATCTATCCCCGGGCATAAGGGGTATTCTCTTCCGACCTGTGATGTACCGGAACAATCGATCCCAGCGCTTATCCCGGAGAAATATTTAAGAGATACTCCACCGGAATTACCAGAAATAGCGGAACCGGAAGTAATCCGGCATTTCAGTTTATTATCCCAGCAGAACTATGCGGTTGATACCCAGTTCTATCCCTTAGGTTCTTGCACTATGAAATATAATCCGAAGGTTAACGAGCGGATTTCACGGTTCACCGGATTCATGCAACTGCATCCGTTGGCAGATGAAGATAGTGCCCAAGGTACTCTCCAGCTCCTTTATGAGATGGAACAGAGTTTGAACCAGATATTCGGATTCGATGCGTTTACTTTCCAGCCGGCAGCAGGTGCGCATGGTGAACTGACTGCGATGATGATGGTAAAACAGTATTTCCTGGATATCGGGGAACTGCAACGCAAGAAGATTATTATTCCACATACTGCCCATGGTACTAACCCGGCAAGTGCAGCGTTATGCGGGTTTGAAGTTATCGAAATCGAGTCGGATGAACAAGGGAATATCGATATAGCGGAATTAAAGAAGCAGTTAGATACTTCTATTGCCGGGGTCATGATTACCAATCCGAATACTTTAGGGTTGTTTGATGAACATATTATAGAAATTGCCGATATGGTACATCGAATCGGTGCGATTCTATATGGCGATGGCGCGAATGCTAATGCGTTACTCGGGAAAACACGATACGGCGATTTGGGTTTCGATATGCTGCATCTGAACCTGCATAAAACCTTTTCAGCACCGCATGGCGGTGGCGGGCCGGGTAGCGGGCCGGTAGGAGTTAAATCGAAGTTTATACCCTATCTGCCGAAACCGCTCCTAATTAAAAAAGAAGATAAATACACTTTCGATTATACTCGGCCGAAATCGATCGGTCGGATTCATTCGTTTTATGGCAATATCGGCGTGATTATTAAAGCCTATGCATATCTGCGGTCGTTAGGGCCGGAAGGATTGAAATCGGTTACTGAACAGGCGGTATTATCTGCCAACTATTTAAAGAAGTTGGTTGAACCGATCCTTGAAGTTCCCTACTCTCGGCCATGTATGCATGAGTTTGTCGCCTCTGCAGAGAAACTCATGGCTGAAACCGGAGTTAAAACTTTGGATATCGCTAAACGATTATTAGATTATGGGACTTATGCACCGACCATCTATTTCCCTTTAACGGTTAAAGAGGCCTTAATGATCGAGCCGACTGAAACCGAAAATAAACAGACCTTAGATACTTTCGCTAAAGCACTCGAATCGATTGTTCAAGAGAGTCGAGACCATCCTGAATTAGTCAAATCCGCTCCGCATACTATGCCGGTCAGCCGGTTGGATGAAGTTACCGCTGCCCGACAACCGAACCTGAAATACAAAAAATAGTAGACAGTAGACAGTAGATAGTAGATAGGTAAAAACCAAAGATCATTTTAAATTTAGCATTTAGCAATTAGCATTTTAAATTGATTTGACATTTAATCCGCCTCAGGCGGACTTATATATAAACAAATTCTAATATCCTAATGTTTTAAATGGTTTTATTTAGAATTTAAAATATTAGATATTGTTTCGGATTTCGATATTCGATATTCGGATTTGTTTTTGAGGTAAATTTATGGTTAACGAAACTATTATACTAGAGGGTCATATTATCAATTCTCTCGCCTTATCCCGGGTATTAGATACCATCTTAGCGCTGGGCGGGAATTTTGCGGTTGACGAAATTCGGATTGGGAAACAGAGTACTGATACCAGTTTCGCGCAGGTAACCATCTCTACTGCCGATGAAGAGACGATGGAAAATATTCTAGGGAATATCCAGAAACTGGGTGCTGTGGTTAAAGAGAAGGTAGAAGTCCAATATATTATCGCTGATATCGACGGTACTTTCCCGGATAATTTCTATTCGACTACCAACCTGGATACTTCGATTTTCTTTAAAGGGAAATGGATTCCGGTAGGTAAAATCGAAATGGATTGCGGGATAGTTTTGGATCTGAAAAAGAAGACCGCGGAATGTATCGCGATTAAAGAGGTTAAAAAAGGGGATGCGATTGTGGTCGGACATCAGGGGATAAAAGTTATCCCATTACCTCGGACTAGGGAGAAAGAGATATTCAGTTTCATGACCAGTTCGGTTTCTTCTGAGAAACCGAAAAAGCTGTTGATTACCGAGATTGCCGCGAAGATGAAAGCGATTTATGAAAAGAATGGGAAGATATTATTAGTTGGCGGCCCGGCGATCGTTCATACCGGGGCGGGTAAACATCTTTCCGCCTTGATTCGGGAAGGATATATTAATGTACTCTTTGCCGGGAATGCGTTAGCGACCCATGATATCGAATCAGCATTATATGGGACCTCGTTAGGTATCTCGTTACAAGACGGCGCGGTAACTACCGGCGGGCATCGGAACCACTTAAGAGCGATTAACGCTATCCGGCGGGCAGGGTCAGCGAAACTTGCGGTCGACCAGAACATTCTGCAGCAAGGGATAATCTATGAATGTATTAAGAAACCGATACCATTCGTTCTCGCGGGATCGATTCGAGACGACGGGCCGTTACCGGACGTTATTACCGACTCGATGCAAGCCCAGAAACTGATGCGGGATTATGCTCAGCAGGTGGATATGGCACTCATGATGGCGACCACGTTACATAGTATCGCTACCGGTAACGTGTTACCGGCGAAAGTGTTCACCGTTTGCGTTGATATCAATCATGCGGTAGTAACCAAACTTATCGACCGCGGTAGTGCACAGACGCTAGGTATTGTGACGGACGTCGAATCC
This sequence comes from bacterium, assembly GCA_041946755.1. Taxonomy (GTDB): domain Bacteria; phylum UBP4; class UBA4092; order JAOAEQ01; family JAOAEQ01; genus JBHGBB01. The sequence continues at coordinate 12,900 of JBHGBB010000094.1, forward strand.
TTTTTACGAGAACTTGTTCAAGAATTACTTTAAATCTAAAAGCTTTAACCGCAGAGGACGCCAAGAAAAAGCGCAATGAGCGCAGAGAAAATCAATTATACTTAGCGTTCTTAGCGAATTATCTTAGCGCTCTTTGCGGTTATCTTTTTAGTTATTATGCAATGGAGATTGATATTAGACGATAAACACGATGCTTATAAGAATATGGCGGTAGATGAATCGATATTGCAGTATACGGTTAGCTCATCTACCGCTACCCCTACCCTACGGTTCTATCAATGGACATGCCCTTCGATAAGTCTCGGTAGGTTCCAGAACCTGGAGCAGGAAATAAATCTGGAGAATTGTTTGCAGGATAAGGTGCCGGTAGTTCGCAGACCTACCGGCGGTAGAGCGGTATATCATAATTCTGAATTAACCTATAGTCTCATTATTCCGGATAAATATACCGCGATACCAACCAATATCACCGAATCGTATAAGGTAATCAGTTCAGCGTTTGTTAAGGGACTGAAACTGCTGGGAATTAATGCGGAACTTGAAAAGCCAAGTGCAGAAGTCAGAAGTCAGAAGTCAGAAGTCAGAAAACTAACGACAGAAGATAGAAGTAAGAAGTTAGAAGTTAAAAATCCGAAATCCGAAATCCGAAATCCGAAATCGGCCACGGCTTCGCCGCTGTGTTTCGCATCTACCAGCCGATATGAGGTAACAGTTAACGGCAAGAAGCTGATCGGGTCAGCCCAACGCCGGATACAGAACGCGATGCTGCAACAGGGATCGATATTATTGGATTACGATCCTAGGAAAGAGCAACGGTATTTTTTAGTAAATCCCGGGACGGATTCTGAGTTTATGGCGAATTGCGTTACTGCAATCAATAAACATCTGCCGGAACCGGTGAACCTAGAGACTTTAATCAATCATTTGATACAAGGGTTTGCGAAAGAGTTCCGGGTAGAATTCGAGGTGGGTACTCTCTCTAAACCGGAACAGAAGCTATCCGAATCATTACTCACCGAGAAATACCTGACCGATGCTTGGAACAAGCATCGGTAGAAGATTCAATGCAAATTTAGCACTATCCATTTTAAATTTTAAATTCAAAATGCTAAATGCTAAATTTTAAATGATTCTCCTGTCTCTTTTTTCTTAGAACTTGGGTACACTCTTCTCTTCTTTTTCTATACTATATTTATTACATTGCATTTGTGAATAACTGTTTCCTAAATCCGGTCAGAAAATCAGATTGGCAGCCTGCCAATCTGATCCG
>JBHGBB010000095.1:0-13995 GCA_041946755.1 bacterium
ATTTTATCTAAAATATATAATTTAAAATTACAAATAAGCTATGCAAAAACTCATTGAAAAAGCCAACATTTTAATTGAAGCACTGCCATATATCAAAGAATTTTCCGGGAAAACCGTGGTTATCAAATATGGCGGTGCTGCAATGGTAAATGATGATCTCAAAGAATCAACCATGCAGGATATCGTATTAATGAAATATGTGGGTATGAATCCGGTAATAGTACATGGTGGCGGCCCGGAAATAACCGCCCTGATGAAACGGCTTGGATTACAGCCGAAATTCGTTAATGGACATCGATATACCGATGAACAAACCATTGAAATAGCGGAAATGGTTTTAACCGGTAAGATTAATAAAGAAATTGTTACCAAACTCATTCAGCATGGCGGTGCAGCTGTTGGGGTTAGCGGGAAAGATGCAAATCTGATTGTTGCCAAGAAATATACTGCCCATGCCCATCGCGGCCTTCCGGAAGAAGATTCGCCGGATTTGGGATTTGTCGGAGATATCGATAGAGTCAATCCGCAGATAATCCAGGCATTGACTACCGATGGGTTTATTCCAGTAGTATCACCGTTAGGAGCGGATTTGAATGGGCAGGGATATAATATCAATGCGGATTTGGTAGCTGCCGCGATAGCCGGTGCGTTGCAAGCCGCAAAATTAGTCTTATTAACCGATGCTCCGGGAATTCTCAAAGATGCTAAAGATGAAACGAGTTTAATTCCGACTATTCACATGAACGAAGTCGAATCGCTAGTTTCGGATAAAATCATTTCCGGCGGGATGCTTCCAAAGGTCGAAGCATGCTTACGTGCAGTAGAAGCCGGAGTAACGAAAACCCATGTTATTGATGGTCGAGTTCCCCATGCATTATTACTTGAAATTTATACCCAGAAAGGTATAGGTACTGAAATTCTTCTTTAATCGAAGGAGTGAGTTATATGGCAAAAACCAAGATTCTGGTTGCTGAAGATGAACAAGATATCGCGGAAATATTCCGAATCGTTCTGGAATCGAAAGGATATGAACCGATCATAGCCGCTGATGGCGAAGAAGCACTCAATTTAATTAAACAGCATGAACCGGAGATGTTGATTCTGGATGTGATGATGCCGAAAATATCTGGATATAGTTTGGTGAAAGAATTGAAAAAAGATGAGGCGTTAGCAAGTATTCCGATCATGATGGTAAGTGCGATTAGTCAAGGTTCAAATAAACCGGATGAATTCTGGCAGCAAGGTATGGGAGTTGATGATTATATCACCAAACCATTTGATCCGAGTGACTTATTACGCCGGATTGAGAATCTGTTGCGCAAGAAACGGGAAGGATGGTTGGATAAAGATAAACAGCCCTATTTAATGGCACAAGCTACCGGAGCAGGTTCTGAAACGTTAATCCGTCCTACTACCATCCATGAAGAGAAACCGCATCAAGCTGCAGAAGAAGCAAAACGGGTCGAAAAACCGCAGACCCCGGAAGATGTAGTTAAAACCTTTATTGAATCCTGGAATAGTCAGTCCTTTGAAAAAGAATATCTGTGTTTATCGAATCGGCTTCATGGCAACCTAGATTTGGTTTCTTATGTCCAACGTCGAAAGACCTATTATCAGGAATCAGCTGCTTCCGGGCAGTTACACCAAGAACTCCGGCAAGTAATTTCGGTTTCCGGAGACCAGAACGAAACGAAAGTGACTATCCTTCGTGCAGATATTCGAGCAGGGAAAGAACAACAATCGCGTGAGCAATATTCCCTTACCCTCCAGGAGGGGAAATGGAAAATCACCAATGTTCGGCGGTTACAAAGCTAAAAAAAAGAGTTGTTAGTTGAAGAATAAACATTTATCAACTAACAACTCATAGTGGACATTACTCTTGCTTATTCTGAAGGCATCTCTTCCTCAGAAGCCGATTCCGAAGTATACTGTTGCATCTGGTTCATAAACGCTTCCCGCTGTTGTAACGTCAGGATTGCCATCAACTCATTCATTAATTTCTGTTCTTTTTTTCTGAACTCAAATTCTGCATTCTGTAACTTTTCCTGTTTCGTGGTAAGTTCAGCCGAGGTCGGGTTGGTTTTCTGGAGTGTAGCAATTTCATTTCCGAGTCCAGCACTCTTTTCGATAAACTTTTCTCGTAATGTAGCTAAATCCCGAAATTTCTGAATAAACGGTTTCTCTTGTTTATCAGTCAGATTTAGGGTTTTAATCAACCAGTTTTCATAATCTTCTTGCGACTTGATTTGTGGCATATTACCCGGAGTTTGCGTTTCAGCGTTCGGATATACCGGTTGTGGTTCAGCATAGTATTCTGGAGTTTCTCCAGGTGCTGGTTCATTATAGGTATATGGGTAATAGTAGTTATTGGGATACACTACTGTAGGCGGATAGTAATATTGAACACTGATCGGTAGCGGTTGCCACCAAACCCAGAACCACCAGTTCGATAATCTGGGAGGCGGTGGAGTCCAATACCAAGGTAAAGGCGGACGAGGCCAGAACCTGAATTCCCAATAGAAATGGTGTCCCCAATACCAACCTGGTCCTGGTCGCCACCCAGGAGCAGGCAATCTCCATGGTCCTGGACCTGGCCGCCACCATGGTGCTGGATATCGCCCTCCGGAATGTAGTACTGGAGGCCGCCATCCAGGATACGGATGGGTTACAACTGGACTAGGATTATGCCAATTTGGTGCCGGTGTTACCGGTGCAGGAGCAGGATGATTTGGTACTATAATCGCTGGCTTGAGTAAACCAGATGAAGAACCTTGGTGAAGTCCACCTGGAGCGATTTGCCCTCCTGCCGGTGGTGCGTTAAGAATTGTATTCTCTGCAAATGCAACTGGTATACTCAGTAATCCGATGGAGATACTTATTATGATAATAGTATAAATTGACCGTTTCATAGTATTTCACCCCCCTATCAAAGATATAGTATGCATACTCTGCAAATAGATGAGCATAAATCAAGCCAAAAAAAGTAGTTTATTGTCAATTGAAGAAATAGGCGTTAAGATTTGTTTTTGTAAGGGATAATGCATATACCGATATACAAAAGTGACTTGCTACTTAAATAATATACTCAATTGGTACACTAGCTGTACAAATAAGGGAAGATTTGAATAGTGATTTAGAGTCGCAATAACCGACTAATCTAAACCGCTGAGTTTGGTTAGGATAAGCTCTGAAAATAGCGCATTTGCCCAGCCGAAAGAAGAGCGAGTGAATATTGCTGGATTATCCGGATTAAACGATTCATGCAATAAATAGGTTCCAGCGTGAGTATCCTTAATATAATATAGCATTCGGTCGAGTTCCAATGGGTCGTCAGTGGTTAATGCTTGAATCAGAAGCGCAAGATGCCATATTTTCCCTTTACCGGTATGAGGACTTCCGATTCCGGAAGCATATTTCCCGGTGAAATACCAGGGATTATCATGGCTCAAAATAAATTTCCGAGTATTCTTATATATTGGATCATCGTTATAGAGATAGCCAAGATAAGGTATCGATAATAGGCTCGGGATATTAGCATCATCCATAAGCTCGATATTACCCCGTCCATCTGTTTCGTAGACATAAATCTCACCATATTTCGGATGATTATATATGCCATATTGATTGATACCGGCATCGACTTGTTCTCGTAATATTTCAACGTCACTCGCTAACTCGAACTCTTGATACTGGTCCCGCAGAATCTCAGCTAAATATTCTAATACCACCACTGCAAACATTTGTGAGGGAATATGATAGTTATATAAGCATCGATCATCACTTGGACGAAATGCAGACCAAATCATCCCGGTTTCTGCAACCGGATTCCCTTTACCCTGATTAGGTAAATTATCAAGGTCAGTACCGTTAGGTCTATAAAATAGATATGGGGAACGAAGGATATGATTCTGTTCATTCTGTAGCGTTTTAATAATAAGCTTTAACGCCTCTTTAATCATGGGAGTAAAGATTGATTCATCGTGAGTAGTATTCCAGAATGCCCATAACAGTTGGATGGGATATAACAAGGAGTCAAGTTCGAACTTCCGTTCCCAAATCCAGTCGTTTTGTTGGGGTTCATCGGTATGGTGTCCTTTTTTATTTGGTTCCGGGTTAAACGCATTGGCATAAGGATCAATGAGAATATATTGCATCTGCCGATTAATTACGCCCCGGATTACGACTGATAAAACCGCATCTTCATTACATAATAAGAGATAAGGAAATATTTGAACGGTAGAATCGCGTAACCACATAGCCGGGATATCGCCGGTTTTAACGTAGACTGTTCCATCAGGATGGATTTCCATAGTTTCATTCCAGGTCATCGGAAAACATCGATGGAATAGATTATTTAATTCCGTATCGGGTAATTGAATTGCATTCAGCATCTCGGTGATTTTTCGTGATTCTATTTTATCCATAATAAAACAGATATTGAGATTTTAGGAGATACAATCGACCTAAAAATAATTAGTTGGTTGCATCCTTATTCATTCATTTTTATCATCTTTTTAAAGATAGTGTAGTATATTATTGCCATATACTGCAAGCGGTAGTATCCTGCTTGCCTTGAGACTGCACTTGCTCAAATTCGCTAGAACCAGTATACTAATGAGCAAATATTAAATTCCAAATCCCGTTTGTTTTAATAAAATTTATATAGAATTAGATTATTGAATTATTAATTAGAGATTTGGGTTTAGGAACTTTGGATTTTTACCTTATGCTACCTATATATCTTATCGTATTTATTTTTGGAATATCTATCGGAAGTTTTTTAAATGTTTGTATCTATCGGATACCATTAAATCAGTCGATCGTAAAACCGAGATCGCATTGTCCGCAATGTAATCATTTAATCGCTTGGTTTGATAATATCCCACTCTTGAGCTATCTTTTTCTTCGCGGAAAATGCCGATATTGCAAAGTGCGGATTAGCATCAGGTATTTTATCGTTGAATTACTTACCGGTTTATTATTTGTTTTAGTGGTATGGCAATTTCATGGGATTACTTTTGCCTCGATAACCTATCTTGTGATAGTCAGCAGCTTGGTAGCATTAAGTTTTATCGATTTAGACCACTTTATTCTACCGGATGTTATGACTTATCCATTATTAATCTTGGGATTAATCATCAGTTTCATTCTGTCCTATGTTCCCAACTCCGGGTTTCTGATTAATCATTGGATGTCAGGTCCATTTTCGATGAATTTCGGTAGACTCTATCCATTGTATAACGCTCTATTCGGTATGTTGGTCGGTGGCGGTATCCTTTTATTGATCGGCACTATCGCCAAATGGATTCTGAAAAAGGAAGCTATGGGCGGTGGCGATGTTAAGTTACTCGCGGCGATGGGAACTTTTATTGGGTATAAATTGGTATTATTAACCTTAATATTAGCCTCTTTTGTTGGATCGGTTATCGGAGCGGTCTTACTTATCCAAGCTAAAAAAAAGGATAAAGATACCAGTTCATTCGGGCATTATATCCCATTTGGTCCTTATCTGGCGATTGGTGCTGTGGTTGCACTCATCTGGGGAAACGATTTGATTAATTGGTATTTCAATCATCTATTAGGTTTGGGTAATTTACCGATAGGAGTAAAATGATGCGAATTTCCGGGACAACTGCATTAGTCGGTCTATTCGGCTATCCGGTAAAACATAGTTTTTCGCCGATTATCCATAATACCGCTTTCTCATTTTTAGGACTGGATTATGTTTATGTTCCGTTTTGCGTTGCTCCGGATAAGCTAGCATTAGCGATAAAATCGCTATGTGCTTTAGGGATAAAAGGAGTAAATATAACTATTCCGCATAAAGAAACCGTAATGCCGTTCCTAGATGAAATATCTTCGGAAGCACAGCTTATCGGAGCGGTGAATACAATTAAAGTAAATGCACAACACCAATTGATCGGGTATAATACCGATGGCTTAGGTTTTATTAATGCAATATTATCCGATTTAAATTTTACCGCTACCGGTAAAAAGATGCTGATGCTTGGTGCTGGTGGTGGAGCGCGGGCAGTAAGTATACAATCAGCGATCTCGGGGATTGAGCGAATTTATATTATGGATATCGAACAACACAAAACCCTGAAACTTTGTTCCGATATCAAGTCCAGTAATAGTAAAGTAGTTGTTGAAGCTATTCAACCGCAGCAGATTAAATCGATATTACCTCAAGTAGATATTTTGGTTAACGCTACTCCAATTGGTATGCAGCCGGACGATCCGCTTTTAATTGATCCAGAATGGTTATATCCTGGTTTGAAAGTATTTGATTTAATCTATAATCCTTTAGAAACGAAGCTGGTGCAAATAGCGAAAGAACGAGGATGTTTAGCTGCAAATGGAATCAATATGCTGATTCAACAAGGAGCAGCGTCTTTTGAAATATGGACGGGAATTAAACCGCCGGTTGAAATAATGCGGCAAGCTATTCTCAAACATCTGACTGAAGCTAATCAGCTGCGAAAGGAATAAACTATGTTACGGTATTTATCTGCTGGTGAATCGCATGGTCCTGCATTAACCGCAATTATTGATGGCATACCTTCCGGGGTAACGATTACAGCGGAATCAATTAATCGAGAGCTGAAACGAAGACAAACCGGATATGGTCGCGGTGGAAGAATGAAAATCGAATCGGATGCGGTAGAAATAACTTCTGGAGTTCGGTTTGGAAAAACGTTAGGGAGTCCGATAACTTTAGTCATCCGTAATCGGGATTGGGTAAACTGGCAGGAGAAAATGGCGATTGAATCTTTGGTGCAGGGTAAGCCAGTCAATAGTGTAACCCAGCCTCGACCAGGTCATGCCGATTTGGTTGGTGCGATTAAGTTTGGGCATGAGGATATTCGGAATGTATTAGAACGAAGTAGTGCCCGGGAAACAGCAGCACGGGTTGCGGTAGGTGCGATAGCGAAATTGGTATTGGCTGAATTTAAGGTTCAGATTGCCAGTCAAGTTGTAAGTATCGGCAACATTAAATGCATACTGGATATATCCCAATGGTCAATCGATAAAATCGCCCGAACTACTGAGTCGACCTCATTACGTTGTGTATCTAAAGAAATAAATCGTAAAATGGAAAAAGAAATCGACCTGATTAAAGAGCAGGGAGATACGGTAGGCGGCGTATTTGAAATTATGACGGATGGTTTGCCCATCGGTTTAGGCAGCTATATCCAATGGGATACCCGACTAGATGGGAAACTGGCGCAAGCGATCATGAGCATTCCAGCGATTAAAGCAGTAGAAATTGGTGCTGGTTTCCAAGCCGCAAATTTACCTGGATCGCAGGTGCATGATGCGATCTATTATAAAGCCGGTAAATTTTATCGGAAGACCAATAATGCCGGTGGGCTTGAAGGCGGTATAACTAATGGAGAACGGTTGGTAATCCGGGCGGCAATGAAACCGATTTCTACTCTATTGAATCCATTACCATCGGTAGATATAAAAACAAAACAAACAACCCAGGCTACGGTTGAACGGTCGGATATCTGTGCAGTACCAGCAGCAGCAGTGGTCGGTGAAGCGATGGTGGCGATAGAACTATGTAAAGCGATACAAGAGAAATTCGGTGGTGATAGTTTAGAAGAAATAAAACGGAATTATCGATTATATTTGGAGTCTTTTAAAAAAGGATAAAGAAATCTTCTGGTCGGGGCGACCGGATTTGAACCGGTGACCCCTTGCACCCCAAGCAAGTGCGCTAAACCGGTCTGCGCTACGCCCCGACGGATAAGTTTATTTATACTGGGTGGAAGTTCAACGACTTAGTTTTGAAAGTATAGTGTTAAGTTCTTTTTTCGTATACTGCAGTAATTCAAATAAATCCTGTTTCTTATCTTCCGGCATATCAGCTTCATGTAATTTCTTTTTCGCACCTGCAATCGTATACGATTCATTATAGAGAAGTTGTTTGATAAGCAGAATGCGGTCAACATCTTTTTGTTTATATTTCCGTTGTCCGCTACTACTTTTTAATGGCCGGAGGCTGGGGAACTCTTTCTCCCAATATCGTAATACATATTGTTTAATTCCGGTGATTTTACTAACTTCACTAATGGTATAATATAACTTTTCAGAATTTACTTTCAGCATAGTCTACTAACTTAAAAGAAATCAATTTATGGCTTCATTCTAGAATAATTCGACTTTTTTCATGGATTTACCTTGATAAAATCAAATTATTCAATTTAAAAAAGACTATGGTAGTATAACGGTATAACCTAATAATTGTCAAGTAAAAGAAACAAAAATATGCTTATTTTTCGTTTATATATGCCGTAACGCAATATAATTGTCCGATTTTATGGATTTCAACTCGATTAAACCCGGCCGATTGCAATAGGTGAATAATTTCTGTTTTATGATAAAACCGAACAAAACATCCTTTCAATCCCAACCGGATTTTACGAACCGGTGCCCGCCAGGTATATAATCGCGGAAAACTTAAAATGGCTTTATCCTTAGTCAATTCCCGCATCTTTTTTAGCATTGGCAACGCGTCTTTAATATAATCAAAAAGTCCGATACCAATACTAACATCAAATGTTTCCGAATTCTGATATTCTAGAGGATCGCCTTGAATGAAAATACAGCGGTTTTCAAGATGCTCTTGTTTTGCCCGTTCTTGGCAGGTTTTAATCATCGCCTCTGCAATATCGATTCCTACCACAAGGCGTGCCTTTTTGCGGCCTAGTTCTATAGCATATCTTCCGGTTCCGCAACCGATATCGATAAAAGTATGGTTTTCGATAGGTTCGGAATATTCCATGGTATATTCGAACCGGGCAAACATATCCCACCGGAATACCGAATCTAAATAATTACTGATTTTACTTTTTTCTTGGGAATATATCGAATCAAACTCGTTGACTTCTTTATTCCAATAATTTCGCTGGAGATGGGTATGCGGTTTCATAGTCCAATAACTTTCCGGATAGAAGTAAATGTAAAATCGGTTAGCAATTGGTCTAACCGTTGATATGTTTTATGTAAGTTATTATAATGGCGGAACTTTTTGCTCCAGGGTAAAACCACTCGCGGTTGTTCCGGGTCGATTTCCCATGGATGGAGATAAAATATTACCGGTCGTCCTGCTTGATTGCACTGGTTAAATAGCGATTTGGTTATCCGATATGGGAAGAGTCGAAAATAACCGCCTCCACTGCATGGAATTCGCTTTCCGAATATTTCGGCACAACTTAATGGCACTTCGGTTAACTGTTCCGTTATTTTATATATGGATAAAGAAGTATTGGGAATTCCATAATCCGGATGATAACTTATGGGGAATATCGAAGAATCGTATTTAATGCCGTTTTGCTGCAAGATATCGAGTGCCCATAAGGTTTTATTGGTGATAGAAAAAGAAGGAGCGCGAAATCCGATAATTTCTTGATTTATGCACCGGTTGGTAATCGTTAACGCTTTTTCTAAATCTGCAGCGAAAGATTCCGGTGTCATTGAAGTTAGTAAAGTATGCGAATATCCATGCGTAGCAATTTCATGTCCATGATGTTCGATTTCTTGAATCAAATTGGGGACCCGTTCTGCAATCCATCCGAGAACAAAAAAAGTCGCTTGGGTAGTATGGAGTTTCAACAATTCCAGAATTCTTTTGGTATTATCTACTATTCGCAGCTCCTGTTTCTCCCAATCATCTTTTTTAATTACCGATTCCAGATTGTGGACACAGAACCAATCTTCTAGATCAATTGATAAAGCATTAAGCATAAATAAACCATAAAAAATGAGGATTTATGCTGCTAAAGATGCTAATTGCGATTTCGTATCATGCGCAGATAACGCATCGATAACCTCATCCAATTCTCCACCCAAAATCACTTCCAGCTTATGCCAGCTCTCTCCGATTCGATGGTCGGTAATCCGATTCTGCGGATAATTATAGGTTCTGATTTTTTCGCTGCGTTCTCCTGACCCGATTTGCGACCGGCGTGCTTCGGTAATCTGCTGATGTTGTTCCTGCTGCATTTTATCCAATAACCGGGCACGTAATACTTTCATGGCTTTCGCCTTATTTTTAATTTGCGATCGTTCATCCTGGCATCGAACGACTAATCCGGTAGGGATATGAGTGATTTGTACAGCCGAGTAGGTGGTATTGACTCCTTGCCCACCAGGACCCCCGGAACAACAGACATCGACTCGAATCTCTTCCGGTTTGATTTCCAGTTCGATTTCTTCCGCTTCCGGCATCACCGCAACGGTTACCGTCGACGTATGGATTCTCCCGCTAGCTTCGGTCACCGGAATCCGCTGGACTCGATGCACTCCTTGTTCATATTTCAACCGGCTATATACTTTTTTCCCTTCAACACTAAAGATAATTTCTTTAAATCCACCTAAATCGCTCTGGCTAGAATCAATAATTTCTATCTTCCATCCGACTTTTTCCGCATATTTGCCATACATCCGGAATAAATCGCCGGCAAATAGCGAGGCTTCTTCACCACCAGTTCCAGCGCGGATTTCAACAATAATATTCTTTTCATCATTCGGGTCTTTAGGTAACAACGCTTCCCGTAATTCCCGGTCGAGTTTAGCCAGTTTCTCTTCAAGGACAGGAAGTTCCGATTTTGCCAATTCAACCATCGATTTATCGGAATCGTTTAATAGTAATTGGGTATCTTTTTTCTCTTGTTCAATAGTTTGGTATAGCTGATATTTTGCGGCAATCGGATTCAGTTCCGCTAAGGTTTTAGCCAGTTTGGTCATTTCCTGCGGTTTACTGGCGATGGTGGGATCGCTGATTCGGGTTTCGAGCTCTTGTTTTTGTTTAATAATTGCTTCTAATTTAGAGATTAAATTGGGATCCATAGATATAGAGGCAGTCCGAAGTCTTAAGTCCGAAGGCTTAAATCTTAACTATCTGCTTTCAATCGCTGAGTAGTAGATTTTGAGTTCCTTGGTTCCTTCGTTCTTTAGTTCTTTCGTTCTTCCGTATTTTTATAATTCTAAGGTTTTATTTAATGCCACTAACGCAACTTCAATTTGTTTTTCATCCGGTTCTTTGGTGGTGATATGCTGCAACCATAATCCCGGAGTAACGAACAATCGAATCAGTCGATTATGCTGCTTTTTTGAAGCTATTTTATTGATTTCATAGGCTAATCCGGCAATCGGCATTACCAAGAGAATATGCAAGGGAATGAGCACTAATTTTTGTTTCCAGACCGATAACGCATTAAATCCCGGAGTAAGCCAACTTAATACACTCGGAACAATGGCAAACACAAAAATGCTTACCAACAAAACCATGAGGATAAAACTGGTACCGCATCGGGGATGTTTGGTGGAAAATGATTTAACATTATCCACCTTGAGTTCCAATCCGGATTCATAGGTGAAAATACTTTTATGTTCAGCGCCATGATATTCAAATACCCGGCGGATATCTTTTAAAAACGATATGGCGATAATATATCCCAGAAAAATCAGAATCCGGATTATTCCCGCGACAATATGGAACCAGAACGAGGTTAACGCTTGTTTTGCCAATCCCACCTGGGCTCCGGAATCAGTAGTTCCGCTATGAATGGCAGTTTCTTGAATTCCCATCCATTGTGTCGCTACATTGGGGACTACGACAAAAAGAAACATGCCTAATACTATCGAGAATAAAAAAGTTATTCCCAACGATACCGGGCCAAAAGCTTTTTTCTCTTTTTCTTGAGCTTCTTCCGACTCATTTTCCATGGCGATATTAGCGGAAAATTCTAACGCCCGAATCCCGATTACCAGCGACTCGATTAAGACTACTACACCGCGGAGAACCGGTATCCCCAGGAGTTTATTCCGTTTATGCCAGGGAATCCTGGTTTCCTGCTTAACGCTAATTTCGCCATTAGGATGCCGAACCGCTATACTATATCCTTTCGATCCGCGCATCATTACTCCTTCAATGACCGCCTGGCCACCAACGGCAAAATCTTCTTGAGAGTTGGAACTATTTACCATAAGTTGAACCGAGTAATTAAATCAGAAAATAAAAAATGCAGGATATTATTTATCGTACCTAATCGAAAATAATCTTATCCTGCATTTAAAATCAACAAAGCTAGCTGGTGGTTTTTTTCGCTGCAGCGGCTGATGCGGCAACGGCAGCGGTTTTTTCCGCGCGTTTTTGGAATCGATCTACTCGACCGGCGGAGTCGACTAGTTTCTGTTTCCCGGTGAAAAATGGATGACAGGCCGAACAGAGTTCGACATGATAATCCTTTTTCGTGCTTCCGGTTTCATACGTCGCTCCACAAGCGCAAGTTATCGTTATCTGATGATATTGCGGATGGATCTTTTCTTTCATACCGAATAAAACTCCTTTAATAAGATAAGCTTGAATTAGAACATTATATTATATCAAACATTCTGCTAAATGTCTAAATTATTTTCAGATTAAATAGACAGATTGAATTTCGGTTTATCTCCAATGAACTTGAATTTTTCGCCATTGGCGAAAAATTCAACTCGATTAAGTAACATTAGCTATTTCAATAAAATAGGTTTATGTATTCCATTTATACGATATTTTCTTACTCAATATCTCTATATAAAGCAGGCTAAAGGCCTGTGGTACTTTCAAAACATTCATTATCTTGAATTATACGCCAATGGCGTAAAATTCAAGTCCCGTTGTTAACTATAATAATATCAGTTATTAATGTATAATATGGCTTTTTTAAGTTGAATTAGTCTCCATCGGAGACTAATTCAACTTCGGATAGTATAGGTAGGGTAGTATAACCCGAATTGGTCGGACCAATTCGGGTTCAAAACCGGATAATATATGATGGTAACCGGAGATAAAAAAAAGAGTTATTTAGTAATCGATTGGAATTGGTTATAATAAAATTGAGCAAAATCAGGATTTTTAGCTATATTCTGGTAATATAATGCAAGATTGTAATATACTTCTCTATTGTTTGGGTCAATCGCGATGGCTTGTTCATATTCCTTAACCGCTAAATCGAATTTTCCCATCAAATAATAAGCGATTCCGATATTATTATGTACTTGTGACATATCCATCCCAATTTTTTCCGCGGTTTGGTAATGGAATACTGCGGTATCAAGATTGCCGGTCTCCTGATAATACTTACCCAACTGGAAATGATAATCGACCAGTGCTTCCCGAATATAGAAATCGGAAATGCGCGATAGTAACGAATCCATTTTCCGCGGATTGAAATAAGAATCGAGATGATATTTCTGCGATGGTTGGTAGGTTCCAGGTATCGTATCCGTTGCTGCAGTAAATCGATAGAAATAAGCATCATGATTTAAACCATAACCGGGAAATGGGGTGGTATCGATCGGGATCTCGCAAAATATCGGGTGCTGGTTTTGATTTTGTGCCAGCAATTGATTCAGAAATCGAGTCCGATATTCTGCTTGTTGGGCTTCGGATAACTGCCATTTGTCTTTCCGATATCCGCCGCTTGCATCTTGAAATAGCCCGCCACTCATATCGTAAATGGTGATATCCGGCCGCTGTTTTTCTACATAGATTTGGTAGGCAAGCGTGAAATTATTACTATCGCGAATAGAGAATAAGATCGCATGTTGCGGTAATGAATCGAGAATAGTCTGGGCATATTCAGTACCAAACCGTATATAATGCCGATTGTTATTCGAATAATGAGCTAATAATGGAATTAATGGAAGGATTAAACTCAGCCAGGTTGCATAGCGACTAATCAACGTTTTATATTGGCTGATAAGTTGAATCAGAAACTGTATCCCAGCAGTAATCCATATTGCACTGATAAGATATCCGGGAATAAAAAAAACATGGGCTAAGGTGATTTCTTCAGTAGTCGGCCGAAAATTAATTAAATAGATTAATCCAATACTATATGTTAAAAATATTCCGAGTAATAGCCAGGAATATCCAGGTGCCACCAAGACTGAATTGACATCTTTAATACTGGTAATCCTGTTTTCTTTGGTTTTTTT
>JBHGBB010000096.1:0-13978 GCA_041946755.1 bacterium
CGAAAGGAAGATATTTCATCCTCTCATCCTAGCGAAACGGTCATCCCTTCTTCCCTCGATCTTCACCGCTATGAACTCATCGCCGGATATCGGCGGTTGCAAGCGGTACAATCGCTCGGGTGGACTGAAATCCCGGTTACCATAATTGATACTCCAGCCTCACTAGCCCAGTTCGATATGCAATTAGCGGAAAATATCAAACGGAAAGATCTGAATCCGTTAGAGATTAGCGAAGCAATTATTGAACGGAAGCATCGGTTCGAACAGGTTCATGGTAAGATTGAGAATGGCGGTGTCCATCCAACTAAAACTGTTGCAGACACCAGATTGCCTTCAGGGCAAACTGGTGTCCATAGATTTTATGAGGAAACCGGAGAACTTCTTAATAAGAGTCCCTATTCGATATATAAATTCTTGCAATTAAATGAGCTTGATCCTGATTTAAAAGATCAGGTAAGAAATAGTACTATCGGGTATCGAGTGGCGCTAAACCAGCAGGCGGAACGGAATCGGAATGCCCGGCCACTCCAGAAGAAAAGCAATTCGAAGAGTAAATCCTTTGGGCTGCCGAATAAGGAAGCTATTGCCCCATTACAGAAACAATATCAGGCAACACCGAACCTGATGAAATTATTTATGCTGGTCCAGCATACCGCGAATACCATCAACCAGCAACAGGAAAAACCACTTGAATACCAGAAATGCGAACTGGAATTCCTGTTTATATTCATTCAACAACTGGATTTTGTCATCCCTTATTATCAAAATATAAGAAAAGAGTTGAATGTTGCACAGGAACAGAAACTCAACGAGTTAACGATGTTGAATATGAATAGTGAAGTAAAATAATCTGAGTTTTCGGTATGATATTCAAGATCAATTTTTGATTCATAGATCACTGCTAGCTTCTGGTAAAGATTATTGTGGTTAACAAGATTATCTTATTAATTTTTGGGGGAATAAATGGTTTTATTTGACAAAAAATGAGTTCTGATGTATATTCTTGGTAATTAACTATTTTATTTTTCTTGAGGAAGGAGGTGCCAAATTAATGAAATATTTATTAATTTTCTTAAGTGTTTTAACCTTAGCTACTTTTTCCTATAGCGCAATGGTAATTAATGAATACAATCACGACGATGTCGGTACCGACAACTATGAATTTGTTGAATTATATAATTCCGGACCTAGTTCAGTTGATTTAACCGGGTGGCTGCTTATATTCGGTGACAATAATACCGATAATGTCGTTTCGTTGACTTCGTTAGGAACCATCACTGCTGGTGGCTTCGCCGTTATCGGTGATGCCGCGGCAGTCGCATATGCGCCTGTCGGTACTCCAACCATAACTGATTCCATTGCATTTCAAAATGATATGGAATTTGTTAGTCTGGCAACCACTATTAGTACCGTTACAGTGATTATTGATTCTGTTGTACAAGAGCGGAATAAAGCAAATATTATTATTCCTATTGGGCATGGTGAACCACCATTTGATGGTATTTCTGCTACTAGTGGTGGTGGAATATGGGCCAACACCCAACTTGTTGAATCTGGCGGAGTAGACCTTGGTGGACTCGATACCGATGGTGATCCGAATGCAAGTTTCAGTGATGCGCGACATAGCGATGGATATGATACCAATGTCAACAATAATGATTTTGGAATGCAAATCGCTAGTGTCGGGCGACCAAATAATTTCTATGGAACGGTCAATGCCACTCCAAGTGGCGATACCATTTACTATAATACTTTTGATGGCACAACTGGGACAAAGGTTGCGGATATACCGGGTAATTGGTATACGACTGAAATTCGGGATCCAACGGTTGCTGATGCAATTGGTGCGGGTTTAGGAGCCAAAAATCCGAATGCAATTCCGGCATCCCCCCAAGGAGGGAATGTAGCCATTATTTGGGATTCATCAGGTGGTGGTAATGTCGGTATGTTAAACTTAACCGCTCCGCTTGCAGATGTAGCGGTTGAATTTTATGCCTATTTGGATACTACTGCAAAAGTAGTCACTTCATCGGGTTTATGTGCTGAGGAAGCAACCTTGATTGTTGTCCGCGGTACTATTGACCCAGTATATAACTATTCAAAGGTTGCGGGTTCAGCGAATGGTGATGAAGGTATACTCTGGCGATATTCAGTAACCAGTACTGGTATCGGTACCATAGAATGTGTAGAACGCAAATTTGGTTCAGACACTCAAGTATTTGGAACATATACAGTACCCGCTACCGGTTGGTATCGTCTATTCCTGCAAACAAAATCATCGAATGCAGTTGTCGGTATATTCGGTGGTACCTACGGGGCAACTAATGGAAATATGTGTACTGGTACGACTACTATCACACGAGCTGGTGGAATTGGAATAGGATATCGTGAAAATTGTGTTGATAACACTTTATGTCGACCACCAACCATTGATAAGCTACTTGTCACTAAGACATCAGCGGTTCCAGTAGAATTATCCCGGTTCTTAGTAGAATAATAGAACGGATACGAATTAGTTCAGAAAATTAAGTGATTTTCTATGAGCGGAATGGATCATATTTCATTTCGCTCTTTTTTATTTCATACTCAGACTTGACCGATAATGGCGGATTATTATTGGATTTTACTCAGTAGGTTTTTTGCGCGAGCGTGATTCGGGTCAATTTCCAGAATTTTATCTACTATTTTCCTAGCAGACTGACGGTCCCCGATTTTTACATAGGCGATCGCAAGATTATAATAACTATCCAACGATTTACCGGTGAGCTGAATCGCTTGCTGAAAATACTTAATCGCTTCCTGATTTTTCCCTTGTTCTAACATAACTTGTCCCATAAACGAATGCCATTCGGCATAATCTTTTGTGATTTTCCTTGCTGCTTCAAGATGGGTCAGAATAACATCTAAATTCCTGGGTTTTGAATGCATGCCAATATAAGCCAACGTAAACTCTGCACGAAATCGACGGGAACTTTCCGCACTTGCTCGATTCAATTCTTCTAATAACCGATTCCATCGGATAGTATCTTTAGCAACTGTAGGCAAAAAAGATAAATCTACTTGGGTATTCTTGGGATAAGGTAACTCTTCCGGATTAAGCTCTTGATAAGCATATCGGTCGATTATCGGTTGATATTCCGGCAGATTTTTAATTAAAACCATCGAGGTATCATCCCAGAAGATGAGCGACCAATCCTTCCAAGAGGAAATATTGGTACCAACTGTTTTCCCATCAATATTCCAATCCATATAATTGCAAGGAAGTATCGCATAGGTTACCTTATATTCATCCAATAACTGTCGGAGTGAATCTGATTGTTGAGTTTGAATACATCGTTCGATCATCTTTTGATTCAATTTAGTTTCATTAAATGCGAATACTTTTCGATCGGGATAGAAACGCCATATCAAATAACCACCATCATTGGAAATATGGAATACTCGTCCCCGAATATTTTCTCGAATAACAAAATCTGCTGCTGCTACTGGATATTCTGCATTATCTACTCCGAAATGAAACGATTGTTTTTTTTCAATCAGGAAAGTAAACCATACCAAGAACATGAGTACAATTATTGTAATCGTATAATAAGCGAACTTGAATACGCGAATTCTATTAAATCGGGAAATTAACTGGATTAATTGCATGCATCCATACGCTTGAACCGGAGCGAGAGCAATAGCTAAATAAGGGAAAAATCGATTCATACGCCAGGTTGGGATCAATAGAAGTAAACTTAAAATCCAGAAAAATCGGTTTTCCTTTTTTAGCATAGATTTAAATCCAGTCAAAGCTAGCAAAATGCAAATCCCACTTGCACCGAGAAAAAATGGCCAGTGTATTGGTTGAAATTCGCCGATATACAGTTTCCTTCCTTCAGTGAAACCATAGGTTAACATAATCCAGCCATGAGGATTGAGTAAAGTAACTATGTAGAATAAAATAAGATATATTCCCAAGTTTGTAATAAATGGTTTCCTTTTATTATTTTGAATAACAAGAGATTTTGTAATGAACCATCGTTCAGAAACAAAGATGGTTGCTGTTAAACAACCAAGGATACAGGAGGTATGCGTATTTGCCCATAGCCATTGAACGAATAGAGTTAACCCGATGGAAAATGTTCCTTTCCGGACAAAACGATCGAATTGCCAAAGTAATATGGTTATAAAAACAAAACTGAATAATTCCGGTCGGACAAAGAACCGATATCTACTAGCGAGTAAAATAATAAGGATCGTAAATGAGGTTATCCCAGCAGTATATCCTCGTTCTAGTAACCAGCGCCATAACAGCCAGGTAAGAATCATGATACATAGTATCCGTAATCCAATTAGTGCATTCCACCCTCCCAATGAATAGAGCAATGCTACGATAATCTGAAACAGCCATTGAACATCATGCCATCGAGTTTCTTGCGGAATGGTATAGGTAAATATATCATGGCTAGGTAGGGTATGGTTTTCAAGAATATATTGTCCGGTTTTTAAATGCCACCATATATCAACATTACTCACTGGGAATAATGAAAATATAATTGCACTTACCAAGACTAATCCGAAGAGGAATCGGAAGGTGGCACTTGTAGTAGATAAAGTTAGCCATTGCATGGTGCATATCATTATACCTAAATATGTCTTTTTAAGTAATATGAATTTACTCTTGATGAAGCCTTAATATGACTATACCTTGTTCTGTGGTTTATGTCCCAAGTCTTTTATCACAGGAACAGAGTTATTGTACATTAGATATTTTTTTAAAGAGTAAAATTATTATTGACATCGTATGAATATTAATTTATAGTTACTATATCAATATTGTATAATCAATATTGCATATAGTTTATCGACGTTAAATATATTAAGTTAAATATATTAAACAGAAAGGAGGGATATTAATGAAAAAATATATGTTTTTAGCGTGCGTGATTATTAGCCTTTTCGCGAGCACCCAAGTTTTTGCTGCTTCGTATACCTGGAGTGTATCGAGTGGTGATTGGGGAACGGCTACAAACTGGACTCCAAACCGTACCACCCCAGCTACGGATGATATTCTGATATTCAGTGGGATGTCAGAAGTTACTGCAACGGCAATGCCGACCGAAACTATTGGCCAACTCATTGTTACCAGCAATTGTACTGCGAATATCGGGTCTGCGGTTGCGGCAGTTCTTACTCTTAGTACCACCACATCGAGTGGCTTGAATGCTTTACAAATTGATGCCGGAAGTGTATTGTACTATTTCGGTCCTTATGCAAAGACCATCACGATCCTTACTGCATGTAAAGGTGCGGTAAACGGTGATGTCGTCTTTACCTCAACCGGAGCAAGTATCGCGAATCGATTATTAGCCATCGATACGGATGGATTAACCTTTAATAATGGTGCGACATTCCAATTAGCTCCTGGTGGAGCTGGTGCTGGGAATCCATTTGGTTCGACTTATTTGAACTCAGTTCGATTCAAATCTGGTGCAACGTTTTATATGGGTGGCACCAAAACCGGTCCTTCATTTGCTACCGGATCAAATCCTTTCGGTGCAACTCAACCTAATTCAGTGCTGGTAATGGATCCGGGAAGTATCTTTTATACCTGGTGTTCCATTTTTGTCACTAGTGGTCGGACCTATGGTAACGTTATCATCGATTCTCGGAATGCCAATATCAGCAATACTGCCGGTACCGGGACATTTACCGTAAATGGATATTTTTCTATTAAAAGTACTTCAATTGGTAAATTTATTTATACCGATACTTCCACTACCGGTAGTAATGGATTGGGGATGTTGGTTACCGGTGATTTTACCATCGAATCCGGTGCCTCCGGTTTTAGTGATACAGCTGCTTTAACCGGGGCTAGTAATATTGAATTCCGGGGTAATATTTACGCGGCAAGTACCTGCTCTCTAAGCACCAATACAAATCGGACTTATTTGTTTAGCGGTTCAAGTCCACAGACGATTACTTTACTTGTACCACCGTCATCAATGCCGAATTTAAAGATTAATAATGCTGCCGGAATCACGGTCAGTACTAGTCTTGCTGTTACTGGCACTGTAACCATGACTGCTGGGAATATTGATCTTGGTGCCAATACCATTACGGTCGGGACTAGTCCGAGTTCCGCGGGTACCATCATTCGGACTACCGGAACCATTATCGGGAGTGTAAATAAATGGCAGCCGATTGGTATCTCAACTACGGTTTATCCAATTGGGACTGCAACCGATTATACCCCGATTACGTTAACCATCAACAGCATCGATACCGTGGTTGGAAATAATACCACCGCAATTAAAGCCAGTGTAACCGATGCGAAACATGCATCAGCACCAAGTACCTATTTTATTTCACGGTATTTCTCCCTGACCCCGGGTTCTGGTATCTCCACAATTACTGCCGATATTGTTTTAGAATATACCGCAACCGATTCGACAGATGCGAATCTGGGTAGTAACTGGCCTGCAGCGCAGATTGCTAAATGGAATGGTGCATCATGGACCTATATTCCAGCAATGTTCGGTTATGATGCAACAAATAGTTTATACGTTGCCATCACACTTGGTCAGACCTCATTATCTGATTGGACGGTTAGTGGCCCTGGTGGCACTCCAGCGGAATTATCGAGATTTAATGCGATTCTGAAACCATAATTCTGTTGATTGAATTGTTTTGAAAAGCAGCGGATTGACGGTAATCTAATCCGCTGCTTTTTTTATTGCCGGATTACCCCCTTCCCTTCCCTATTGAAACCCTATGAAGTAGTATTTGCCATGGGATTGGAACCAGAGCGGGTCAGACCCGCTCTGGTTCCAATCCCAGGAACACTTCTTTATACCATGGTATGGTCAGACATTCGAACTGGTCTAAACGGGCATGGTATCCTTCGCCATTACCAATTCACCATCCTTATGTCATTCCGGCGGAAGCAGGAATGACCACACAAAAGAATGCTTTCCTATATAGGTCCGAAATAAATCATTCAAATTGCATCTTCCTCCCCTTCTTTTTCAATAACCAACCTATAGAATTAATGCGGTAGTTAATATTTATTAATAGAGTATCTTAATTATTCTATTTCATTTTGGTTCTGCAAACGTGAAACCATATCCTATTTTTTATAAAGTATCAAAAAATAGCGCTAAATAGAATAAAAAAACACAAAAATACTTGACAGCGGTTGCAAAAAGTGCTAACTTAGAATTGAAAGTAAAAATAAGTATTAAGTTTATTATCTGGTTTTTTAGAGCAAAAGGGGATGAAAAGGGGATTTGGGAAAGGGTATGATATTTCCTAAAATAATTCACTTACCTTTGATTAACTCGATTTTTCCCCTACGCATGTTTAAAACATCTAGCCAGAGAAAGGAGGGATATTTATAATGGTAAAAAAGACAAGTCTTTTAAAAATTTTCACTTTATATAAAGGAGGAGATAGAATGAAAAGAATCTGTGTATTTTTCTGTATGCTATTATTAGCTACCGGAATAGTCTATGCAACTAATCCGGTCTTAGTAGATAGCGCAGGTTCAGGTAATTTCACTACAGTTCAAGCAGCTATCGATAGCTGGTGTGCTGGTGGTACGAATGCTGGAGAAACTCCACCGTTTGTTATCAATATTAAAGCTGGCTCGGGCCCGTATGATGAAATGATGGACCTAAACGATGTGGTTACTTTTACTCGTCAATCAACCACTTCCATTGCCGTTGATACCATCCAGGTTATTTATGGGCCAATATCTACCGTAAGCACTTATTCGATATGGACAAATGCTTCAGGTCTTGGCTACGATTTTAGCACCGGAGCTTCAATCATCCAACCCAATACAATTGTGTTGACCAATGTACTACCAAGTTCTCCAATACCGGTATGGGTGACTTATTCAAAATCCAGTATTGTTGGTGCTTTGGAAATAAAATCGGATACACCGGGAACTAGAGTCATATTCAAACTGCGGCGAGATTGGTTGGGAGCAAGTCCTTATGACGACGGACTTACCATCCATCAATCGAATTATGATATCACATTCCGTGACATCATCATATGCCCATCACTGTACTCACAGGTAACCGACGACTTGGTTAAAGTAGATGAAAACTATGCGAACAATAACTTTAACACCATTAGTTTCTATAATTGCATATTCACTGAAATTAAAACCGACGGAAGCCCCATGGTGACTAGTAGAGAAGAAGCGGCTGGTCCACCAACAACAGCGCGTGGTTCTGCTATGGGACCAGGCTCTGATGGAGACGACCTCTTAAAGTGTTGGAATGATGCTGGTGAATCATATAAGATCATGCTCAAGGATTGCATTTTCTATTATTCACCAAGTTATAACGCACAATTATGCCTTGATGGTCAGGGTGGTGAAATAGCAACAGTCGATAATTGCGTGAGTAGCTATGCTGGCTATTGTGATTATATTGTTCGTGGGTATTATGCAAATCAGACAGTTATCTTCAAAGGAAACAGTATAAAGAATGGCATTACGGATGGAAACTGGATTCTGAATCCTCTGGGTGGAGGACATGGAATATATGTAAATGGTGCAATTAATCCATTTATTCTAGATATCAGTTCAACCGTGATATCATCTGATACTACGGCTTCTTCGCGTGGTATCAGTTGCAATACTGCAACCACTTTAATTCTTAAAGACAGCATTATTCAAGCACCGAATTACCTCTTGGTAGGATTTCATACCATGAATATACAACGGTGTACTCTGCACAATACCACACCCAGCTCTTGCTTCTATAGTGCTGGTGGATATAGTAATGCAACAATTAGAGATTGTATCATCACCGGACCAGGAACAAAATTTACTGGGACAGCTCCAACAGGAGGAATTAGTGTTGATTATTGTGGACTTCCTCAGTATGGGACATATACAATTGGTGCACGTGGTACCATAGCAACCTTTGGTGCCAACAATGTTATTTATGACCCAATGTATCTATCTGCCGGAACAACATTATCGGTAGTTACTTCAACAAGCTTTATGGACATTCGTAATGGGATTCCAGCAATTTATGGTTACAAAGGTGCAGGAACCGGTGCTACGGACCTTTCCGGTGGCGCAGATTATATCGGTGATGTCGGATTCTATTATCCTTCACAAGCGATTCCTACAGTTGCTGCAACAGGAACTTATCCGTTCTATCTCGGCGGACCGGGTGCTGCTGATACCTCGTATTGTTCTATAATAGTAAATTCGATTACCGGATCTGCTGGAATTACTATGGCAGTTACGGATGCGAAACATCCGCAAACGAGTACTTTCACGTTTGGGAGTACCTATTTCTTATCGCGATATTTCACTATTACTACTACCGCAGGAATCACTGCCATCGACTATAACCTTAATTTGGGTTATTCGAATGGAGACTTAGCTGATGCTGGTCTAAGTTCGGAATCAATAATCGAGATCGCGAAGTATGATGGCACGTGGAGCTTTTTTGCTGCTGATACTCGTGATACTGCAGCGAATTGGGTTCAGAAAAATGGTCTGACCTCATTCTCTGATTGGACTCTCAGCGGACCAGCTGGAGTCCCAGTAGAGTTATCGCGATTTAGCACGGAAATAATTCGTGAAAAATAGTGTGTCCTATTGGTAAATCTCAGATGTAGTTATTTACCAGGGTTATCTCAATAATCAGGATAACCCTGGTTTTTTTATTGTTAGTTTTATCATATCCCTATCCCAATAAGTCTTATCTAGGTAATTATACATAGTTCTAGTACTACCTCCATCCAGTTTGGATTAATCGCAAAATAAACTTTTTATTAATAATCACTTGACAAGATTAGCAGTAAGTGCTATATTTTTATCGAATTAACGTGTGCAAGACAACATTAAGCTTTTTTTTGGGCAGCATTGTCTATTTTATAAGGTAGAAAGGAGGGATATTTGATTATGACAATAAAAAGTAGTTTAATGAATAATATTTCTATACCGAAAGAGGGGAAATTAACTATGAAAAAATATTTTGTTACATTTTGTTTTGCCATATTACTGGTGGCAATATCCAGTGCGGACTTAGTCGCAATTGATAGTACTTTAAAAGCTACTGATCCGAATGGAATACCTTTAAAACAATATAGTATCGTTACTGTTGCTGGAGTGGTCTGGTCACCAACCAACCAAGATCCATCAAGATTTCAGCGATATATCCAGGATACCGGTACCGGGCTTGGTGTATTGATTGATGGAACCGATTCGTTTGCTGTATCATCATGCACTACATTTACTCGTGGTGATTTAATGTATGCGGTTGGATCGATATATAACTATTCCGGTCTATTTGAAATCGCGTTGATGGATACTACCGCATATCCGCAGAATCTGGGAGTATCACCCATCGCTCCATCAATCATAACAGCAGCAAATATTCTCGATGGAATGTCATTCGATTCTACTATTCAAACCGGCGGTGAATTCTATGAAGGACGACCGTTTGCATTTTCGAATGTAACTGTATTGCAGACTATGAATGTCGGCACTACTCGTGATTTCAATATTGCCATTGGAGATGTTTCCAGTAATACTACTGGCGGTTATATTGTCGATACCGGTGGCAGTCAATATGTATGGCGAATTGATAAAGATACTGATATTGATGAAGCCCTTGCAGGTCGATTACTCATACGAGGTACGGTTCTTCCTGTTCTCGTAGGTGCCGGTTGTCAATATAAAAGTGGCGCGCAATCCGTTGGTGGGTATCAGATCATTTCTCAAGCTGCAGCTGATTTTACTATGCCAACAGAACTTGGCCGACTTGATACTACGTTACGATGGATGTGGTCAAATGCAACTACAGTAATTCTTAACGGTAGTAATATCTATCGTGGAGTAACGATCCAAACATCTCGCGCCGTATGGCCAGATTTAGCTATTGGCGCCGATGCTATTCGGAATTTCGCATATAGTACCGCTAATAATCATATCTATTTCAACAGCGTTCGAACTACTGATATCAATGTGGCGTTGAAACCGATGATTATGGATGCAGCTAACGGTGCGGTTCTTGGTTCTCTTGATACTACCGGAATCAGCGGTGGCACTTTCATTATCGCAGCAATGGGTGCTGACGATTACGGTGCGATTTATGGCTGTAACCTGTCGACGAAAAGCGGTTCGGATACTACCTATAAAATTTATAAGTGGACAAATGAAGCTGCAGTACCAACACTGATTTATAGTAACAATGTTTTACCAGGAAGAACTGGTGACCGAATGAACGTTCAGACAATGTCTGATGGTTCGGTAAAAATCATTGCCACCGGTAGTAGCAATTCAACCATTTTAATTATTAATGGTGACGGTTCTCTCTTTGCAAGCGTTACTACCAATATATACAATACCTCTCCTGGTATTGCCAATATTGATCCTGATACTGGAGATATCTGGTATAAACGTTGGGGTATGGCTACCTACGTCATTCCAAGTACCACTTGGATGCCTGCAACAGTTGGTGGTGCGAGTTTTGTCAATTGTCTAACGCAATCTACAGTTATTGGTACTGATCTGATTCCACAGACTGCTACCAGTTTTAGTATCGTTAAACGGTTTGGTATAAAATTTTTAGTTACTGAAGATGGCCCTGGTCGAATCATTAATTCGACTTCTAATGGGGTAGCTTCAGCACACGCGATCGTATTTGATATTACGAGTGGAATACCAAGTCCAACCGGATTAACTCCTGCTGAAACGAAATATTGGGGTCGGACTGATAGTACTATACCAATCGGACAAATTGCCGGAACGATCGATGGAGTGGCATATGCAACCATTGATCGGAATGGTAATATTCTCCATCTCGTTGAGAATATGGCATTAGCTTCTTGGAGTGGTACTGTTGGTGTACCGGTAGAACTATCTCGGTTTGCAATTGAGTTAGAGAAATAAATTATCTCCTTCTCAATAACAATGTAAACTCCAACCCGTTCTGATTAATATCAGAACGGGTTTTTTTTTATACTCTACGCTAGAAATACGAACCTCCTTTTATTTCATCTTAGATTTGTGCTATATTTTTAGGTAGAATTAACGTGTGCAAAAGACTAATGTAATAGCCATAAATATCTTTTTTTACTTTAAATAATAGAAAGGAGGGAAATTGAAAATGAAAAGAATAGTTTTTCTATTAATCATCGTTTTTACATTATGCGCATTAGCATACTCTGCCCCAGTAGAATTAGCTCAGAATTGGCGGATTGATGCTGGTAATCCCACCTATCCTTGGTTTACCTCCGGTACGGATAATGTCCGGGGATTAGCATATAATCCTGTTACTGACCATGTGTTAGTTGTTCATCGAATTTCCGGTACGGATTTTGGTATTCATGCACTCCGGGCGTCTGATGGTGTTGAAACTACCAGTATTAGTACTACCGGCATCCAGGCAATCGGGAACCATTATATTCGCCGAATTGGCGTCGCTGACGATGGGAAAATCTATGTATGTAGTTTATCGGTTTCAGGAACACCATTTGCTATTTATCGATATACCAATGAAGCTGATACTGCAACCTTGATTTATAGCGGTGCCACCACATACCGCCGCGGAGATGTGTTTCGAGTAACCGGAAGTGGCGATAGTACCCGGTTATATGTTAGCGGTGGATTAGCCGTATCCGCTCCTCCAGGTTTTTTTAACGTTTTTGATGGTAATGGTACTAACTTAGGGATTGTTACCGTCGATACTTCATCCGGCACGTCTGCAGTAACCGGTATTGCTACTGAACCTAATAATAGCAACATATGGGTTACCAAATCAGACGTTATGGGTTTCTATTCCTGGAAAAAAGTCGACTCAACAGGATTGATTCTTGATAGTATCAATACTACCGTCGTACCTAATGTATCAAGTAACGGAATTATTGTTCAATTAGGAACCCGAAAGTGTTTATTAGCCAACGATGCTACGATTACTGCATCCACGGCTCGCGGATTAGTCGTTGATATCACTTCAGGTGGCGCTGCCGCAAATGTTCTATCACAGACTCCGAACTTGGTAAATACCGTTGCTGGAGTTAGTAATGGAACGTTTGAACCGGCTTTAGATACGGTACGTGGTGCATATATTGTTTTGATAGAAAATAATTCTATTGGTTCTTATGGGAATTATGCCACTGTGCCTGTAACCTTATCACGATTTGATATAGAGGTTTACCCTGCAACTATCAATAAAAAAGATTAAACAATTTCTGATTAGTGAGTCAGTCTACAAGCGGGATGATTTGCGTATATCATCTCGCTTTTTTTATTTAGATAAAGCGATGTTCATCAGTTAGGATTCTGGGATATTTAGTATAAAAGTAAAATAACTTAATTGATACCGGAATATAAACGGCATATTCCGATTTTATTGGTTTACTCAATCTAACGATTTACGGTAATATTTTTAGTTAATTATGATAAGAAAAGATTGGGGATTTGCAATCGGAATAAGTTTAGTCGCTTTAGTCATTTATTTGCTAACCTTATGTCCAACGGTGTATGTTGGCGATAGCGGGGAATTAACCGCTGCAGCTTATACCTTAGGCATCGCCCATCCGCCGGGATATCCCCTACTCTGTTTAGCCGGTAAAATCTTCACCTGGATACCGTTAGGAGATATCGCATATCGGATAAATTTATTATCCGCAGTATTCGCTACCTCTACCGTTGTATTATTGTATCTCTTATTACTCAAAATTATCCAGAATCGAATTATTGCCAGTGTTGGCAGTTTGATTTTCGCCTTCTCACATACTTTCTGGAATAATGCTAATATTGGGAAAAGCAGCTATGCAATAAACGCTTTCTTTACTGTAGTGATTCTTTTAACGCTCTATCAGTGGAGTGAAATAAAGGTAAATCGAAAAAAGGAAGATGCTAACTCCCCGGATGATAGTGCCCGGTATTTATATCTATCCGGTTTATTTTTCGGCCTGGGATTAGCGAATCATCATACCATTTTGTTTTTATTAC
>JBHGBB010000097.1:0-13890 GCA_041946755.1 bacterium
TCGGCGGTGCGGTTTGTGGCAGCTGGTGGATCGGCACCCAGGATGAATATGGGATTCCGCATTCCATGATGGCTGACGGTGCACCGAACGGATATACGATTGTTACCTTCAAGGGAAACAAATATTCGTTCGAATATAAATCCGCCCGGAAACCGCTATCATTCCAGATGCAGGTTTATGCTCCGGATGAGATTACCTTAGATGAAGTTACTTCGACAGTGGTACAAGCGAACATCTTCGCCGGATCGGAGAAATCGAAAGTCGAAATTAAGTTCGGTGAAACCGGACCTTGGATGCTGATGGAAAAAGCAGCGTTGCCAGACCAATTTTATGCGAAACAATATGAAATACCGGTTCAAAAACCCGGCTGGATTCCACGCGCTACCGATTGCCCGCATATGTGGAAAAAAGCTTTAACCGGTATCGCGAGAAAAGGAGCTTATCTTATTCAGGTTAAAGAGACCGATATGTTCGGTCAGACCCATACCGGGGCTCGCATAATCGTCATCAAGTAGCTCGAGGGATCGGGAAACCAGTCCTTCCCGGTAAGTTGGATACTAATTTACAGTAACCTCGTTTTCCTACCATATTATTTATTCAATTGAAAGGATAGAATAATGAGATTTTGGCAATCAAACATAAATCGAATTCGATGTATTAGTATAAGTTTATTTCTTTTAGTTGCAGTGCAATTTGTATTCGCTGCCGCAGAACCGCAATATGCCATTGGTATCGTATATAACGATATCAATAAAAACCAGCTATTTGACCCGGGAGAGAAAGGGATTCCGAATATCGCGGTATCGAATGGTAGAGAAGTCGTTCAAACTGATCAACAAGGGAAATATCGGATTCCGATCGCAGAGAATATGATTCTCTTTGTAATCAAACCTACCGGATGGACGACCCCGTTTAATACCGAACATCGGCCGCAGTTCTACTTTATTTATAAACCCAATGGGTCGCCGCAACAGAAGTTTCCGGGGACTCCGCCTACCGGCCCGTTACCAAAATCGATTGATTTCCCATTGTATCCTCAGCAGGAACCGAATCGGTTTAAGGTATTGTTTTTTGCCGATACCCAGGTGCGGAATCAGCAGGAAATAAATTATATGGCCCATGATGTGATTGAAGAATTGATCGGTACCGATGCGGCTTTTGGCATAACGCTGGGAGATAATACCTATAACGATTTATCGAATTATCCGAGTTTGAATCGAACGATAGCACTGATCGGAATCCCGTTCTATTTCGGGATTGGTAATCATGATTCGAATTTCGATGCCCTGGATGAAAAGTATGCTAACGAAACATTCGTAAACACTTATGGTCCGGCATATTATTCATTCAACTATGGTCAGGTACATTTTATTCTATTAGATGATATTTATTGGCCATCTACCCATAGTACCTATTATGGATATAACGCTGGGTTAAGTGAACATGAACTAACTTTTATCAAGAATGATTTAGCGGTAGTGCCCAAAGATTATGCGGTGGTATTATCCATGCATATCCCGATAGCCGAATTGCCGGAAAGAGCCGAGATATTCAAATTATTAGCCGACCATCCATATGGTTTCTCGATTGCCGGGCATGAGCATCGGTTATCCCATAAGTTTTTCGGGGCTGCTGATGGCTGGAATGGGAAAGCGCCCTATCATCTATTTATCAATGGTGCGGTTTGCGGCAGCTGGTGGAGCAGCCGGCCGGATGAATTGGGAATCCCGACCGCTATGGGCGGCGATGGCTCCCCGAACGGGTATGCGTTTGTAACCTTCACCGGGAACAAATATGAGATTGAATACAAAGGAGCGCGGAAACCGGCGTCATATCAGATGCATCTCTATGCTCCGGATGAAATTATCTTGGGACAGGATACTGCAGTAAAAATTATAGCCAATATTTTTACCGGGTCTGAGAAATCAAATGTAGAATATAAACTTGGTGATAAAGGGGCATGGCTCCCCATGATTAAATCTGAAATAAAAGACCCTTATTTCCTCCAACTTAAAAAGGATGAAGAAGATGCTTATCCGGCCACATGGAGGAAACTGGCGAATCCATATGATGTGAAACATTTATGGACTGCATTTATTCCAGCTTCAGTAGAAAAGGGCACGCAGTTGATTACGGTACGAACAACCGATATGTTTGGGCATACCTATACCGGGTACCGAGTGATTACGATAAAGTAAGTTAAATAAGTTAAATAGGTTAAATGGTTAAAGAAGATAGGCTTGAACTTGGCATGACAGATGAGAGGGGACAGAATGGTTTCCTCTATTCTCAAATCTCTTACTCTTAACTTAGTTGTGATAGATGAGAACTAAAGGAACACGGTTCTTATAAGAAAAAGCCTTGATTGGAATAGCATGACGATAGAGGTTCCATTCCATCCCACCGAAGAATCCTTGCCGGCATAAGAGGATAAAATAGTCCGGTTGATCAGTCGAGAAACATTGGATATCTTTTCTTAAATATCCATGCTCCTGATACCATTGCACCACTTCGTCGCTGAATGATAAGAACCTAACCTTCCCATTCTCGGGAACTGACTGGTTTAGGTATTGGAGCACATCCTGGTTCACTGCTTCACACCAATAGGTCGATTCCATCCCTTTTTGATGCGCACCGTTAACCCCTTTTAGCAGCAGATTATAGTAACTAAGCTGGTATGGATGGGTATCAATCACATGATATAACGGCGGAATGAAGAAAAGTATCGCCAGTAATATCTGCGGTAGAGGCGAATCGGCGAATCGCCCAGATATGCGGGTGAACCATCGGTTCGCCCCCACCGAAACGATAATCCAATTAAATCCGATTCCCGCGAGGATTGCTAAATAGGGGAACGCTGGTAAGAATAACCTGATGCCATCATATTTCGGGCTGGCAGGCCCTGATTGCAGCAGTATCGGAAACAGCGCATTAAATAAGACCAACATCTGTACCCCGAATGTATTGGGTTCATTGGATATTGGAGTTTGAGTATTATTGGGGATTTGTTTTATAACGATGATGATTATGGCGACGGATATAAGGAAAAGTATGGTTATCGGAATGGTGGTTAAAGTATATACCAGTGGATATTTCCATGGTGCCGAGGTAAGCACATACATCTTCCCGAAATAATAAACGGTAGTGAATTTATGCTGGGCATAAAACAGAAGGTATTCCATAATTCGGGGTTTGGTTTGGAACCATAACCAAGGCCAGGATAAGAAGAAGATTATTGGAGAAAGAAACAGCATACTAAACGCATTATTCCCATACTTTTTGCGATGAAACAGTTGTGCCCAGAGAATCAGTGGGATCGGCAGAAATAGCAGATTGATTTTAGTTGCCAATCCTAATCCCCAGACGATACCGGTAGCGATACTCCATTTCCAATTATCCAGCCCTTTATAGAAACAGAAGACGGTTAAGACCCACATCAAGACTAACGGGATATCGGTAGTCGCGAAATGCGCCTGCCCGAAGATTCGCGGCATCAATAGAAACGCTACTGCTGAGAATAACGCTGTCGTCCGGTTAAATAATTGGAGAGTAAACAGATATATCATCGCTATCAGGAGACTGAACAAGATAAATTCACCGAGCCGGAATGCTAGTAAATCACCGAATGTCCCTGAAAACCAGTTATAGGTTATCCCGGCAATAATCTTAGAAATAGAAGGATGTTCATGGACTTTCGACCAATATTGATTGATAGCGGTATCGGAAATTGCCTGGCCTGGATGCGAAACTAATAATTGCAGCCATTGATAAGCATCGACTGCTGGATAATAATTATACGGTTCATCCCAGGCAAGACCATATTGGCTGCTGGTAGCGCATAGAATAATAATCGTTGCGAGAAATAATATGAGGGCAATAATCCAATCCGATTTATGCATAACGCTTTTTATTCTACCGTATTTCACGGTAGAATAGAAATAGAAAAACCAAGCTAACCGCAAAGGACGCGAAGTAGGCGCTAAGACCGCAAAGATAAAATATGGCTATTAAACTGATTTTAGTTCGACATGGTGAAACCGATTGGAATATTCAGCAGCGGTATCAGGGGCATACGGATATTAATCTCAATGAGACTGGAATAAATCAAGCGAAGAGACTGGCGCGAGAGTTGAAATCCGAGAAGATTGATGCAATATACTCCAGCGATTTAACGAGAGCGGTTCAAACCGCAGCGATTATTAATGATGGTAGGAATTTGCCAATTCATCAACTCTGGGAATTGCGGGAATGCAGTTTCGGTATCTGGGAAGGGAAAACCTTCAAAGAGATGGAACAGCATTTCCCGGAAGAGGTGGCGAGGATTAAAGGCGATCCGGTGAAACAGATTCGAACCGGAGGTGAGAGTCGGGACCAGTTATCTACCCGAATAGGACAGGCGATACAGCAGATTATCGATACCCATCAGAATCAATCGGTATTAATAGTCGCGCATGGCGGGGCGTTAGCCGTGGCGATGGAATATATTACCGGAGAAGGGCTGATCGCCCGGTCGAAATATTGGTTAGAGAATGCCGGTTATCATATTCTTGAATGCAATAATAGGAATTGCAACATTATCCATTGCGGAACGCCGGTTGAAAAAAAGAAGCCAGAGGTCAGAGGTCAGAAGTCAGAAAAAAATCGTAGGTAGTAGACAGTAAGCAGTAGGCAGGACTATAATATCATCGTAATCAATTAACCAATCTTAAGTCCGTAGTCTTTAGTCCGAAGTCTTAGGACTTAAGACTCAATCCGCCTTAGGCGGATTAGGACTGCCTTTTATGAAAAAATGCTATAAATGCGGGGAACCGTATACCGAATTAAATCCGTTTTCTTTCCAAACGATCTGCGGTAAATGCCATGCATATCTGCATTGCTGTTATAATTGCCGGTTATATGACCCCTATGCTTCTAATAAATGTAAAAGTTCTACCACCGAATGGGTTACCGACCGAGAGAAATATAACTATTGCGATGAGTTCGAGTTCACTGAAGCTAAACCAGAAACCAAAGCTACTAAAGAAGACGCCAAAAGCAAATTTAATAACCTCTTCAAGAAATAAATTAACCACTTAAGGCTCTGAATTCACTGAATCCAGATTACCTTTCAATTTCATGACCACTGAGGCGATGCATGCATCGCCCTTATAGGAAGATGGATTAAGTATGGTTATCGTCTACTTCGGTTTGGACGGAGATGCCGACTTTATCATCCGGGGGTTCGTAGTATTCGGAAGTAAAATTCTGCTGTTTAATCTCACCGACGATATTCTTAAATAACTCTGCATACTGCATACATCCTTTTCCTTTGATGCCTTTCATATGCACCTTTACTTCACCGGTCGGATTGATTTCAATTTCAAATTGTAGTTTTTTATTCGCCATAGAATATACTATTTTCTGTCTACTGTCAATTTTTTCTAACTTCTGACTTCTGACCTCTGACTTCTTCTTTTCTCTCACCAGTGGCGAACGGTCAATCGGATAACATTTTCCGGAGTGGTTTCTTCCTGGGCAACCGTAAATTTCCTTCGCTGCAGTTCCCGTTTAAGTTTCTGATATACAAACTGCTGGACCAGGCTTTGAGCAAACTGGTTCCCCAATTGCCTTAATTCTTCTTCGGTTTTGGTGATTCCAGAAACGCATATCGATAACCGTCTTCGTTCATCTTTCCGGAAGGTTATGGTAACATTTCCTTTCGTAAACTGGAGTTCCTCTTCATCCCCGATACTTTCAGCCACTACCTCACTATTATTTATTTCTAATTCCAGATTCCGCAACCGCGGTTCCATCGGTCTGACCGATAGCGGGGTGATCTTTTCCATCCGATACCCCAATAGCGTACCGGTGACTGTAGCAGCACCATATACTTCTCTCATACTGGCTTCTAATAGTGGTAATAAAATAAGCTCTGCGCTCATAAATTAAGATAGATTATAGCGATTGAGAAACCCGATTCCGGCGACACCAAATCTCTAGGTATAATGATTAAAAAGATGGTTTATCTATTTCTAAGACGACTGCGACACCGAAAAGGTTTATTACGATTATTTGATTTTCTTCTTTTTAATCGGTTTAAATTCTATTATACCCCTCTTCACTTTCGGGTTCAACGCCTGCACCAATTCAACCATTTCTTGCGGGCAGTTGATAATATTCACCCTGCCATCGGGTTCAATATATATGGTTGATTCGATAGGAATAATTCGTTTCCGTTTAGGCATAGAAAAAGATTACAGCGATTTAAAAGACTCGATTACGACGATATTAAATATCGTTGTAACCGGATATTTCTATCACCGTAACCAACGTTTCATTTCGGGAACAATCTCGCCCGAAGTTTCTCCCATACCTGATGCCAATACTCTTCCGGCGGACCCGGTTCTCGATTAAGTTCCGCTACTACCGTCCGGGTTTTCCGTAAGGTATATAATGCGCCCATACATTTAGCGCACCGTGTTAGATGCCGGTCGATTTTGGTTTTTGTTGCCGGAGATAAACTTCCTTCATCATATTCAGTTAATCGACGGCGAATTAAAAAACAAAACATAAAAGAAAATAATTACAGCCATATCATAAAGCCGATCACTGTTATTAAAAAAAGAAGTAACCGTTTAACATTCGTATGCTGTAATTCCTTCTGTTTCGATTTAGTGCTATATTTCCCTTTTGATTCAACCTCAATTTTTGCTGCAGATTCACCGCGTAACTCAATCATTAACGGCAGCAATTTCTGCCTTAATTTCCGATGCGATTGATATAAGGTCGCTTTAACCGTCCCTTCAGCGCAATCGAGAATCGCGGCAATCTCTTTTATTTTCAGGCCTTCCAAGTCATGGAGGATAGTTATGGTTTTCGCTTGCAGAGATAGGGAATCAATCGCTTTCCGAATAATGGTAGTTCGTTCCTGTTCCGCTACTTCTTCATCCGGGGCAATATTCTTTTTATCCGGTAAACTCATTTGGAATGTTTCTTCGGTTTCAGCAGAGGCGATTTCCAGGCTTGTGGTTTTCTCCCGGTTGGTTTGCCGAAGTTTATCGATTGCCTGGTTCACTGCCGTTCGGTATAACCAGGCGACCAGATTCTCGATTTCCGTCTCTTTTTGTAATGCATTGAATAGCCGGATAAAGGTCTCTTGCAGGATATCATCCGCATCGGCATGGTTATGGGTTAACCGGTATGCGGCGAAATATACCGTTTTCTGGTAACGCATTACCAGCGATTCAAATGCCGATTCGCTGCCTTGTTTTGCCTGAGATAATAATTCTTGGTTATCTATTTCCATACCTTGGTATGGTACCGATAAATTACAACATTGTCAACCGGAATCGGTATGATATTGTCGAACTAATATCCGGAATAAAAATAAAGTAATTCGCTTTCATAGACGAAGATGCGATTCCTATCTAGCCAAGGCAGAACAAAATCATGTAATTGTGACAGAACCAATTTCGCTAAACCCTAATAAGTGGTATCATAGAAGAAGCTATTAATTAGCATAAACAAAAAATATCAAACCCATACCTTAAACATAATTAAATAAGCAAAAACGTTTTGTTTTACAAAAGACCATTATATATCTTGAGATAGAAGACATCAACTATGAGAAAGATACCAGATAAACTATCAATAGATAAATCATCTATGCTTCCTAAAATGCCGGTATTATTTGTTGGGCATGGAAGTCCGATGAATGCGGTCGAAGATAATCAGTATACCGCTGCATGGAAAGTATTAGGCGAGAAACTACCCAGACCGAAAGCGATTTTGATGGTATCAGCCCATTGGCTGACTCAAGGAACGAAAGTACATGAAACCAAACATCCGAATACCATCCATGATTTCTGGGGATTCCCGGAGCCATTATACCAGATTCAATATCCTTGCCCCGGTGCGGTGGACGTCGCGAATTTGATAAAAGTATTAGTTAAGAAAACCAAAATAGATTCTGATACCGAATGGGGAATCGATCATGGGGCTTGGGTACCGTTACGGTATTTGTTTCCGAAAGCTGACGTCCCAATAGTTCAATTGAGCATTGATGCTTCGCAACCGGCATCGTTTCATTATCAATTAGGGAAAGAACTCGCTCCACTTCGAGAACAAAACATTCTGATTATCGCCAGCGGTAATATTGTTCATAATCTCGGCATGATGCGATATGAACCAGAGGCAAAGCCGTTCTCCTGGGCGGAGGAATATGATGAAGTAACGAAACAACTGCTGTTTGAGAGAGACCATGAACCGCTAATAAAATATGAACGATTAGGGAACGCTGCGGCTTTATCAATTCCTACTCCGGAACATTATTGGCCATTACTCTATGCCATCGCCCTGCAAGAGAAAGAAGACGCCATTTCTTTTCCCGTTACCGGTATAGCATATGGCAGCATTTCGATGCGCGCTATCGCAATAGGAATGTCTGAAATAAATCATAATATTTCTAAGTAAGATAATAACTATTTCGGGTATTTTACATAACCATGAAGGGGAAATATATGCATACCATCCGCAAAATAACCAATACCTGGAAATGCCAGCCGACACTGGAAGGTGCTGGCGTTCGATTATGCCGGGTATTCGGATTCTATGAAGTCCCTAATCTCGACCCTTTCTTATTGCTAGACGACTTTCACTCCGCTAATCCGCAAGATTATATTAAGGGATTCCCCTGGCATCCGCATCGCGGGATCGAAACCGTAACTTATATGATTTCCGGGACGGTCAACCATGGCGATAGTTTAGGTAATTCCGGCAGTATCCATTCCGGAGATGTGCAATGGATGACCGCCGGGTCGGGAATAATTCATCAGGAGATGCCGGAACCGTATCGAGGATTCTTTCAAGGATTCCAGTTATGGGTAAACCTCCCGAAATCACAGAAAATGATGGCACCGCGGTACCGCGGGATAACAGCGAAAGATATTCCAGCCGTAGAATTAAAGAAAGATGTTTGGGGAAAAGCTATTGCCGGCGAATTGATGGGGACAAAAGGGCCGGTTAAAGATTTGGTAGTCGATTGCGTATATTATGATATCGAGTTGCGGATTGCTACGGAATTTGAGTTTCCGGTTAAATCTGGCATGAACGCGTTTGCTTATATCTATCAAGGGGAAGTGAGTTTCGATAATAATTCGAACCATATTCCCGCAAGAAATTTGGTGCGGTTTGATGATATCGGCAGTATCCAGGTAAAAGCGACTGAGCCTAATACCCGATTGCTCTTTGCTGCCGGGAAACCCTTACGCGAGCCGGTAGCATGGCGCGGTCCGATCGTTATGAACACCGAAGAAGAGCTGGATATCGCGTTCGAAGAATATCTGCAGGGTACCTTTATTAAACATCCTCAATCGAAACGTTCTATCGAAACTCAGCCAGGAAAACTATTTTATAAAAGATAGCAATCTGATCATGCGAATGCACATAACCAGATCATCTATTGAACTCCGCGCAATAATTCATCTCATCTTTAACTAAAAAATAGTGCAAATATATTTTTTTATTCTGTTATCCATAAATATTTATCTATTAACTTAACATTTTCTTTTCTTGAATAACTGCTCTGTTTCTTCCCAGTTATTTTGTTGAAGGGAGGATTTCTCTTTTCAGTAAATCAGAATTTCTAGGTATAATATTTAGTTTTCGTTAAGTAATTTTCAGGGAATAAAAACATTTAATTATGTATTTTGCCACCATCATTTTCATTATCACCTATATTTTGATTTCGTTAGGCGAGAATAGCCCACGCAAATTAGATCGGCCAACGGCAACCTTACTCGGTGCAGTATTGATGGTTATGGCCGGTGCACTTACCCGGTCGGAAGCGGTAGCGAGCCTCGACCTGAGTACCTTATCGGTTCTCTTCGGGATGATGGTATTGCTGGCGATATTAATGCAAAGCGGATTACCGACCTGGCTGGCATTGAAAGCGCTTAAACATTGCGGTACTCCGCAGCGATTATTAGCTTTCGTTGTTTTCACTTCCGGGATAACTTCTGCGGTTCTATTAAACGATACCGTTTGTTTATTAGGTACTCCGCTCTTATTAGAAGTAACCGAACTAGCCGCATTCCCTGCAATCCCGTTTCTATTGGCATTAGCCACCAGCGCTAATATCGGCAGTGTTATGACCCTTACCGGCAATCCGCAGAATATTATTATCGGCCATAATTCCGGCTGGAGTTGGTCAGGGTTTGCATTACGGATGGTGCCGATAGGTATTATTTGTTTAGTCGTCAATTGGCTGC
This sequence comes from bacterium, assembly GCA_041946755.1. Taxonomy (GTDB): domain Bacteria; phylum UBP4; class UBA4092; order JAOAEQ01; family JAOAEQ01; genus JBHGBB01. The sequence continues at coordinate 10,248 of JBHGBB010000097.1, forward strand.
TGTTAAAAATGCTTTATCGGAAAGAATTAAAGGCTACGCATTCGATAGGACACAAAATCGAATTACATCATATGCAGGTACAAAATCGGTTGGCGTTTCGGAGTGTGATAACGCTCATCGGATTAATGCTGGCATTTCTAGCCGGTGCTCCATTGGATTTCGCGGCAGTATCAGCGGCAACCATTCTATTAGTCTGGGCGAACCGGCCGCCGCGCATGGCTTTGGAATCGGTCGATTGGTCGCTCTTACTCTTTTTCTCGGGATTATTTGTGGTTGTTGCCGGATTCGTTAAAGAGAATAGCGGGGTAATCGATTTATGGGTAACCAAACTCGGGACCGAAGTCCATTTGAAAAATATCATCCAGATTAGTTTTGATTCCGTTATCGCCAGCAATATTATTTCGAATGTACCGTTTGTTCTGATTATTGCCCACTGGGTTAAACGGATGGATAACCCACAGTTTGTTTGGCTGCTGTTATCATTAACCACCACCTTTGCCGGAAACCTAACCCTATTCGGCAGTGTCGCTAATGTGATTGTTGCACAAGGGTCGCAGCAAAAAGTCCCGTTACGATTTACCGATTTCCTGAAAGCCGGAATCCCGATTACCATCGTTACGGTAATAGTCGGAGTATTATTACTCTGGCTGCTTTTAATCTATGGCTGGATTTGATGCATATTCGATAAATGCATAAATATATCAAATCATCTTGGCTATTACTCACCGCGATATGCTGTCTTAGCATTATCGCTCATGCTGATATTGTATATTTGAAAGATACAACGCCAATACCCGGGATGGTTCTATCATATCACCACGAAACCATAGCTATAGTTACCGACCAAGAAGGGCTTCAATCAATTCCATTCTCGCAAATAAGCCAAATTAAATTTGATGCTCCTAAACGATGCGCTATTGTGCAGCTACCTGATAAAAGAAATATTATCGCTAGAAATTATCGGATTGATTCGAAATATATCTATTATTCCGGAGGAAAAGACACTAAAATCGGGATCGCTTTATCGCAAATATCTGCGGTAACGTTTTTTCCGGTGGCGGCGGCTACCAAGAAACTACCGGTGCCCTATATCAAACAATTACCGGATTATTGCGGTGAAGCGAGCGTTGCGATGGCATCGGCATATTTCGGCAAGAAACTCGATCAGAAGAAAATCAATCAAGTTTGCGGAGTTAAAGTGAACCGAGGCGCATATAGCCGAGAACTAGAATCGGGAATTAAGAAATTAGGATTTAAAACTAAAAGTCCTTATTGGTATCCCAATAAAACCGAATTGGATTTTTATGCTGATCGAAATCGGTTGTTGCAAGCGATAGCGGATAATCATCCGATACTCTTAGGATTCTGGGCGAATTATACCGATAAAACCAATGAAAATAGCTGGGCATTCGACCATTTTGTCCTGTTAGTAGGGTATGACCTGACGAAAGATAGTTTTATCATCCATGACCCGGCTCGTAAGAAGTTTTGGACACTTTCCTTCTCCGAGTTCAGGAAACATCGGGAAACTAAGTTTCATACCTTTTTTGAAGTCGAATTTATCCGGCTTAAGCGGATTTGAACCCGAATTGGTTCGACCAATTCGGGTTCAAGTACGGTATTGCAATCAACCCAAGTTGAATTAAGCCCAATTTGAGCTTAATTCAAGTTAATCGATGCGGCTATATTGCCATATTTTTCAGTAACTCCTGATTAATCAATAAAATAAACTATTATTATTTTGAACTTTTGACTAAATGGTCAAAAGTTCAAGATAAAACCGAATCTCAATGATTTCCTGTTTTAAGTTGACCTATTGTCAATTTGCGAAAAGCTCAACTTGATTGCGTAACGCTATATTTATCAATAAAACCATATATCGGCTTGGCAGCCTGCCAAACTGATTTCTGGTCATTATATCCAGAAATACTGAAATTTATCGGAAGGATTAATTCAGGGTATGACTTACTGGACCATCTATAGATAACAGAGGATATTATTTAGCAGTAGACTTATTTATAATATTTTGGGTTGGTTTCTTTCAGCCGATTCATTGCCGTTTTTTTGAATTGACCGAACTTACGGTCTTTTTCTCGCTTTTCAAGCTCGGTCATTTCATAGAACTCAGTTTCTTTTTTCAATTTGATATAATTCTGGTATTTCGCTTCATCCAATATTCCATCTTCAACCGCTTTCAATACCGCGCAACCCGGTTCGTGGATATGGGTACAATCGGCATACTTGCAATCCTGGGATAAAAGGGCTATTTCATCAAATACCGTTTCTATCCCGGAACCGGTATCAGCCATCCCAACTTCTCTCATCCCGGGATTATCAATCACCATCCCTCCATTATCCAAAAAATACATCCCTCGGACGGTAGTCGTATGCTTACCCTTACCGGTCGAATCGCTAATTTCTTTGGTTTTAATCGTATCTCTTTTCAACAACCGATTGATTAACGACGACTTCCCTACTCCCGATGAACCCAGAAAACAATAAGTCTTACCTTTAACAATATACTTCGTTAGTTCATTCAGCCCCTGATCGGTAATAGCGCTGGTTAAAATAATATCTATCTCACCAAGCCGATGGTTGATCTGATCTATGATTCGATTTAACTCTGTCTCCGGAACCAAATCGATTTTGTTTAAGATAATCGCCGGTTGAATATCGGCTTCATTTACCAAAACCAAATAGCGTTCAAACCGATTCAGATTGTAATCACGGTCTAACGCTTCAATAATAAACGCGACATCAATATTGGTTGCAATAATCTGGGTATCCGATTTATCGCTATATTTCTTCTGTAGTATTGTTTTTCTCGGTAAAATAGTCTGAATCACCGTTTGTTCTTGATTCCGCCTAGGGCGGATTATGGCTACCCAATCGCCAACCGCAGGGTAATCCGCTCGTTCGGTAGCGGTGAACATCTGTTTCCCGGTGATTTTAGCCAGATATTCGCCAGCAGCGTCTTTCACCCGATACGCTTCTTTATGTTCCGCAATAACCCGCGCTACCGAAACGTTGGGTAAGTCGAGTGATTTCCAATGCGAATTGAAGAATTCGTTATAACCGAGCTCTTGAAGTTTCATTTTTGTCATAGGATTAAAGGATTAATGGTATTTTAGTATAACGTACCAAGTACGGAGTACTTAGTACCCAAAAATATACGTTCTTAGTACTTGATACCCCGATTTTAACTTCGGAGTAAATTTGATGTTTGGAAAAACCGGTAGAGATGACAGATGCCGAATCCGCGACCTATCGCGGCGCTCGTTCTCCCAACAAGAAACAGATATTCGGTATTATAAAATGCCCTGATTCTTTAAGAAGTAGCGTCCTTCAACCGATTTAAAATAATTCTCCCGTAGTATAGCTTCGGATCGAGTATTATACTCTTCATGATAAACTAGTTTCCAAGGTCGGTTACGTCGGGTAGAAATACTCTTTCCGGAATTATGTTCGAGGAGTCGTTTTTCTAAATGAACCGTTTGCCCAGTATAGGTTTTCCCGGTTTTCTCACTTTTGAGGATATAAACAGAGAAAGACATAAAGGGAATCCATGAAGATAATCAGAGGTAAACCCGTGACCTATCGATCCGATCGTTCTCCCAAACTGAACTGCGTTTCTTCTCTTTAA
>JBHGBB010000098.1:0-13857 GCA_041946755.1 bacterium
TGGATGCCGCGTATGCAGGCAATACACGAGATTCATTTTCCGACCACCCCGGAAATGTTAGCGAATGCGAAACAGCGGCTGATTTATGACGAGTTGTTTCTGATGCAGGTCTTGTTAGCCGGCCAGAAAGCGAAATTACAGCAGGAAGTTAAACCGCAGCATTATCAACTTAACCAAGACCTGGTATCCCGATTTTTATCGAAATTACCGTTTACCTTAACCTATGCACAAGAGAAAGTTATTCGGGAAATCCAGGAAGATTTAAGCAATCCGGCACCGATGAATCGATTGTTACAAGGCGATGTCGGTTCCGGAAAAACGGTAGTCGCATTGGTTGCCATGTTAATCGCGATTGATAATGGATATCAATCCGCCCTCATGGCACCGACTGAAATCCTGGCACAACAGCATTTTGCTACGATTAATACTTTACTTCGAGATAGCGGGTTGGATATCGAGGTTATTCTCTTAATCGGCGGCATGAAAAGCTCCCAGAAAAAAATCGCACTTGGTCGGATCCAATCGAATCCGAAAAGTATTATTATCGGCACCCATGCGCTGATTCAAGAGCGAGTCCAATTCTCCCGGTTAGCATTTGCTACGATCGACGAACAACACCGGTTCGGAGTCATGCAGCGCCATCTCTTACGTAAAAAAGGATGGATGCCGGATGTATTGGTTATGACCGCAACCCCTATCCCTCGAACCTTAGCGATGACCGTATATAGCGATTTGGATATTTCGGTACTCGATGAATTACCACCCGGCCGGTTACCTATCGAGACGCAATGGTTTACTGACGAGGAACGGGAAATGCTCTATACTTTTCTTCGAGAAAAGCTTAAAAATCAGCATCAGATATATTTAATCTATCCATTGATTGAAGAATCGGATAAACTCGAACTCCGAGCAGCGCTCCAGATGTATCAGCATTTACAACGCGATATTTTCCCGGAATATCATCTCGGCTTATTGCATGGACGGATGAAAGAATCCGAGAAACAGCAGATTATGTCCGAGTTTATCTCCGGTAAAATCCAGCTTTTAGTCTCAACCACAGTAGTAGAAGTTGGCGTTGATGTCGCCAATGCTACCGTAATGGTAGTCGAACATGCCGACCGATTCGGATTAGCGCAACTGCATCAGTTACGCGGCCGGGTTGGGCGCGGCACTCAACAATCGTACTGTATCCTGGTAACTCATAGAAATATCACTGATGGCGCTCAAGCGCGGATGCAGGTTATGATAGCAACTACCGATGGATTTAAAATCGCAGAAGAAGATTTGAAATGGCGCGGTCCCGGTGAACTTATTGGTACCGCCCAGCATGGGATCCCGTTACTCCGGCTGGCAGACCTGCTTCGCGATTTCAAATTATTACAGCAAGCGAAAAACGATGCAGTAGCAATTATCGCTGCCGACCCGATTTTATCCTTACCGGAACATCACCAGCTCCGATTGGAAATGTTACGATTTAAACATACCGGGAAAACCGAGTTGGTTAAAGTCGCTTGACAAATTGGGGAAAATTACGGTATTTTTTTAGGCAGTACCAAATAAAATAAATCCTGAATTTCGAACCTTAAACCTATGAAACCTAAACTAAAACGACTGGAACCAACGACTCATCCGGCACGAATAACCGCATTATTCGAAATTGCAAAAACCATGAGTGCCGTATTAGATTTGGAATCGCTCCGAACGATGGTAGTTCGTCTTGCAGCAGAACAATGCTTCGCTCGAAAATGTACCCTGATGTTGTTGGATAAAGAAACCAAAGAATTAGTGATACAGAACGCTGTTGGTGTCGATGAATCAGCGTTTATCGGATTGCGGGTTCCGATCGGAAAAGGCATCGCCGGACAAGTAGCGGAAACCGGCCAGCCGATTTTGGTTAGAGATATTGAAAAAGACCCGCGGTTCCGCCGGAAAAGTAAAAAGAAATATCAGACGAAATCGTTTTTAAGTGTACCGTTGCTAGTCAAGAATGAAGTAATCGGCGTTTTAAACGTTAATGACCGGATTGATAATTATTCTTTCTCTCAGGAAGATTTCGAATTGTTAACTATTCTCGCCAGTCAAGTAGCAGTGGCCATCGAAAATGCCAAACTGTATACCGAAACTGACCGGATGCGGGATTATCTCCAGAATATTTTGAATAACCTTATTGAATCAGTTGTGGTTATCGATAGCACCGGACGATGTACCTTTGTTAACGAGAAATCCCGGATTTTTTTCAAGCCGACGATCAACTTCCCTATCGGCATGAAATATACCGAAATCTTCAATCCACGAATAGCAAAAACCATGGAAGATGTTATTGCGCATACCTACCAATATGGGATTGTTATAGATCAGGAAGTAGAAATTATTGATGAAAAAGGGCATAAAATCCCGATTGGAATCACCGGTTCACTCCTCCAAATCGGGGAAGAACATGAACAGAGAATTAAGCCCGGAATTATTCTCATCTCTCGAGATTTAACTCCCGGTCGAGAACTCGCGAAACTTAAAGTATTGAACGAGATGAAAACCGAATTCGTTTCTACTGTATCCCACGAACTGCGGACTCCGTTAACTGCCATCAAAGGTTCAGTCGGTCTCATGGCAGAAGGTCGAACCGGGCCGATGACTCCGGTACAGCAGGAAATGATTACCCTGGTTAGAAGGAACACTGACCGATTAGCCCGAATGATCGATGATTTACTCGAATTAACTCGCGCAGAAGCCGGGAGAATGCGAGTTGAACCGCAATATCATGATTTTAAAGATATTACTAAAGAAGTACTCGATTTGTTTAAACAGCAGGCCACGATCCAGAAATTAACCTTAAAGGCAGAGCTTCAACCTAAACTGAGTAAGATATATGTCGATCGAGACAAAATCCTGCAAGTATTAATCAATCTCGTTGGAAATGCGGTTAAGTTTACGCCGGAAGATGGTACCATTACCATTCAAGCTTCTGAAACTAAAGAATTCTGGCAGGTGATAGTGCAAGATACCGGAATCGGTATGCCGGAAGAAGAGCTGCCGAAGATATTCGATGCTTATCATCAAGTCCGACATCCGCAACGGGAAAATGTTTTTAAAGGATTTGGATTAGGATTACCGATTACGAAACGAATTATAGACGCTCATGACGGTAAAATCTGGGTGAAATCGCAAATCGGTAAAGGAAGCACTTTCACATTCCGTATTCCAAAAACCAGCGCTAAACCGAAAAAAGATTCGGGCTCAGGTTCATCTACAACACCAACCGTCACCCCGACTAAATAGTTTCGGTAGGTTACAAAGCCATAGGTGCTGAACTCGGATACCGGAATATGTACAATCCGCATACGATACTTCATTCTCGTTTATTCTATAATATATCAATAAAACCATACCGCATGATAAGATAATCCTATGAGCGATCGAATGAGATTAATTCCATTCCATAAATTAATGGAATGGATATCCGCTGAATATCAACAAGATAACGCGATATTTGGAATACCAGCCCTAAAATTCTATAGAACGCAGGATAACCATAATCTCCATATTTTTGATGGAACCATGGAGACGCCGATAGGTCCTGCTGCCGGGCCACATACGCAACTTGCACAAAATATCGTTGCAGCTTATCTTGCCGGAGCAAGGTTTTTCGAACTGAAAACCATCCAAATAATTGATGGTGAAGATATGCATATCGAGAAACCCTGTATTCTCGCCAATGACGAAGGGTATAATACCGAATGGTCTACCGAATTAACCGTATCGGATGCGATGGATGAATATATTAAAGCCTGGTTCGCACTATCGATTATTTCTCAAGAATATAGGCTGGGAGATAAAAATGGATTTATATTTAATATGAGTGTCGGCTACGATTTCACCGGAATTACCCAACCGAAAATCGATCGGTTTATCGAGGGATTAAAGAATGCAACGGCAACCCCGATATGGGAAGAATGTAAAAAATATATTTTCGATAATCTCAAGCATTATAAACATATCAACTCTGATGATGTAGATTCGATATCCGGTAACATTTGCAAATCGATTACGTTATCTACCCTACACGGTTGTCCACCGCAAGAAATCGAGAAAATCGCCGGATATTTGATTGCAACGAAAAAGCTGCATACTTTTGTAAAATGTAATCCGACTCTATTAGGCTATGCTTTCACACGTGCTACTCTGGATAACATGGGATATGGATACCTGGCATTTGACGACCATCATTTTAAAAATGATTTGCAGTTCGAAGATGCAATCCCGATGATCAAACGATTGCAAGCATTAGCCAGCGAAAATCAGGTTGAGTTCGGGTTGAAAATATCCAATACTTTTCCGGTTGCTATAAAGAATAAAGAACTGCCGGGTAATGAAATGTATATGAGCGGTCGAGCGTTATATCCACTAACTATAAACCTGGCTTATAAACTTGCGAAAGAATTTAATGGTAAAATTCGATTATCCTATTCCGGGGGTGCAGATGCGCTAAACATCAAAGATATCTATGCGACCGGGATTATGCCCATTACCTGCGCTACTACTGCCCTGAAACCGGGGGGATATATCCGATTCAATCAACTTGCTAACCAATTAGACCAGAGTTATTATACCGACCAGTTTGTACCGATTCGATTAGATATCCTAAAGAAAGTTGCAGAAGATTCTATTACCAGCGAATACCATTTAAAGAACAAACGAGGTGTTGATAATCGGAAACTCCAATTAAAGGTCCCGCTGACCGACTGTTTTATTGCCCCATGCATAGTCGGTTGTCCTATCAATCAAGATGTGCCGGAATATATTCGATTGGTTTCTACAGGCAAATATCTAGAAGCATTGGAATTGATTATTAAAAGAAATCCTCTTCCATTCATCACCGGGACACTCTGCGCTCATCCTTGTATGGAAAAATGTACCCGAATCGATTATGAAGAGAGCGTCCATATCCGGCAATGTAAATTAATCGCAGCAGAAAATGGTTTCGCCCAATTAATCGATAAATTACCAAAACCAATTATTAATTCTACATATAAAGTCGCAATTATCGGCAGCGGGCCTGCAGGGATGTCAGCCGGATATTTCCTAAGCCAAAATGGAGTCGAGGTTACTCTCTTTGAAACTCATGATAAAGTAGGCGGGATTATCGAACATATCATACCGGGATTTAGAATTAATCGAGAAGCGATAAGTAACGATGTCAGATTATTAGAACAGATGGGCGTTAGATTTAATTTGAATTGTGATCCGCATACTTTGGTAACCGATTATCAGAAAAAGGGATTTAACTATGTTATTTTAGCGGTCGGTGCTTCGAAACCGGGATCGTTGAAGTTAAGTACTTGCGATAAAACCTTAATTAATGTTTTAGAGTTTTTAGCTGATTATCATCAAGCACTGAATAATATTAATCTGGGGAAAAAGGTTGCAATCATCGGAGGCGGTAATACCGCGATGGATGCTGCTAGAGCTGCGATCCGAGTTAAAGGAGTAGAACAAGTTTCCATCGTCTATCGCCGAACTCTGGATTTAATGCCTGCAGATAAAGAAGAACTGAATAATGCTATCACTGATGGCATCAAATTTATGGAGTTGGTTGCCCCGATAACGTTTGTCAACGGAACATTACATTGCCAGAAAATGAAATTAGGAACTAAAGATGCCAGCGGTCGACCAAGACCGGTAGCTATCGAAGGCGAGTTTATTGATTTACAGGTTGACAATGTTATCGCAGCAGTAGGTGAAAAAGTTGATACTGAATACCTGCTTAAAAATAATATCCAATTGGATGAACAGGGAAAAGCAGCAGTGTCGGATACCAACGAAACTTCCATCCCCGGAGTATATATCGCCGGCGATGCGAATTTAGGACCTTCTACTATCGTTGAAAGTATCGCTGAAGGAACTAAGGTTGCCCGCGCGATATTGACTAAAGAACAAAATAATATATTAGATTTATCCAGTAAATGCCAAGCAACTAAAGACCAGATTACCGAAATCATCTTAAAAAAAGGCCAATTGAAACCAGTTAGTGAAAAAGGCCGATGCCTGGAATGTAATTATCTCTGTAACATCTGTTCAGAAGTCTGCCCAAACCGGGCTAATGTTCAGATCACGGTTGCAGGGATGAGAGATATTAATCAAATCGTGCATATCGACGGTATGTGTAATGAATGCGGTAATTGCGAAACCTTCTGCCCTTACTCTAGCGCACCGTATAAAGATAAATTTACTTTGTATTGGAACCAGCCGGATTTCGAAAATAGCAAAAATAATGGATTTATAGAACTCGGTAAGAATAAGTTTTTGGTGCGACTCAATGGAGTTGTCAACGAAATTACTTTCACTGAAACTGGAACCTGGGACTATCCAATTGATGACGGAGCACAGAAAGATATCGCTAATAAAATCAAACCAGTTATCTGGACAATATATACCGAATATAAATATCTATTTGTACATGGGAAATAGATATTCCGAGTAAATAAATCATAAATCCCAAGTTTCACGCTCCAAATCATCTACCATCTAGAAGTGGTATATTCAAACCTATACCATTTTTGATAGTCTTACACAAACTATATTTTAATGCTCTAATAATCGGATGAATAAGTTGTGCTTTACCGGTGTTATTAGTGGTGAGAATGTTAATTGCTAGAGAAAAGGATTACCAACAACAATGCGTATTCGTCTTATTGCACCCCGTATGTCGCTCCGACCGATGGATTCGGAGTTTAAACGGTTAATGACTCCCTCGATATCGTTACTGGTCTTAGCGGCGTTAACCCCTGAAGAGCATCAAATCGAAATCCAGGATGAAAACCTAGCTCCAATAACTATCGATAGTTCAGCCGATTTGGTTGGCATAACCTGTAATGTTGATATGTCACAACGCGGATTCGATATCGCCCGGAAATATCGGGAATTGCATATTCCAGTAATCATGGGTGGTATTTTCCCCAGCTCTTGTCCAGAGCAAGTATTACCACATGCAGATTCGGTTTGTATCGGTGAAGCTGAAAATGTGTGGTACTCGATATTACGTGATGCACAGCAAGGTACGCTAAAAAAGGTTTATCAATGGAAAGGCTCGCCGGAATTGAATGGAGTTCCCAGGCCGAAATGGGAAGCTATTGATTGCCGGAAATATCTTTATACTAACGTTATTACTACCAGCCGAAGTTGCCCGCATGGCTGCGAATTCTGTTATAACAGCTGTGAGTATACAATAAAAAAGTATCGACGTCGGCCGATACCAAATGTATTAGCTGAAATTGAAAAGCTAGAAACAGATCAAGTTATGTTTGTAGACGATAATTTTATTGGCGATACCAATTGGGCGTTAGAATTTCTAAAAGCAATCAAACCCAAAAACTTAACCTGGCATGCAGCAGTATCGGTAGATATCGGCAAGAAACTGGAGTTACTCGATTTAATGACTGCAACCGGTTGTAAGAGTCTTTATATCGGTTTTGAATCGATCAATGCTTCATCGATTTCCAGTGTAAACAAAAAACAGAATTCGGTTGATGATTATGAAAAAACTATCGAAGCTATTCATAATCGAGGGATTATGGTTAATGCCAGTATGGTATTCGGATTCGATCATGACCAACCGTCAGTATTCGATGCTACGTTAGCCTGGTTGGTATCAAATCATATCGAAACTATGACCGCCCATATTCTAACTCCCTATCCGGGAACCAAACTTTATCAACGCCTTGAAGCGGAAGGGAGAATTATCGACCGGAATTATGAACATTATAATACCGCTCATGTAGTATTCCAGCCGAAATTAATGTCTCCGGAAGAGTTATATCAAGGGTATTTAGGTATGTATACCGGATTCTATTCGCTGCATAATATCTGGAATCGGCGGCCGAAACTGAAATCGGAATGGTATCCTTTTTTCCTATTTAATTTCGGATATCGGAAATTCGGGAAATTCACTTCCCGGATTGGTAAGCTGGGGTGTATGAATTTTCTCGGTCAGCTAGCCCGGCGATTATCGTATGGAGTTGGATAATACCAAGAATTAATTGTGGGTTATATATTTCCGAATAACCGTTTACGATTTCGATTATTCTTCAGGTTTGGTTAGTTTCCGGTATTCCTGCTGCGCGAATCGGTCAGTCATGCCGGCAATATAATCGCAAACTACCCGATATTTCGAATCCACCCCGGTTTTAAGTTTTGCCTGCCATTTGGGTGGTAACGATTTCGGTTTTTCGAGATATATTTGAAATAGTTCGATCATATTCTTTTTCGATTTCTCTACCGCGCGCATTACCCGATGATGTCGATATACTTTCGTAAACAAAAACGATTTTAACTCTTGATTCAATGCCTGCATTTCCTGACTAAACACCGCCAGTTTATCCGGCTGTTTGCGGATATCGGTTATCGATTGAATATTATATTCCGCGATATTCTTTTCGGTTTGCTTGACCGCATCAGTTACCTGCAGATTGATTAATTTCCGGATCGCTTTATGCCGGAGTTTAGTCGGTTCGATATTCGAGTCCATTTCGAGAATCATTTTTTTCACCCGGCACCATAATTCGACTTGTTCCAAATCCGATTCCGAGATCAATGTTTCTTCCAGACTATCATCCAAATCATGATTGTTATACGCTATTTCATCAGCGACATCAACAATCTGCGCTTCCAGAACCGGTGGGACTTGCGGGTTCCAATCAGCATCGAGTAACGGAGTATCATATGAAGTAGAATGTTTGATTATCGCTTCTCTGATTTCAAAACATAAATTTAACCCGGGGAATGCCGAATATTTCTCTTCTAAAATATCGACGACTCTTAATCCATGCCGGTTATGTTCGAACCCGCCATGGTTCAGCATCAGCTGATGTAATGCTTCTTCACCGGCATGGCCGAACGGGGTATGCCCCAAATCATGCGCTAACGATATCGCTTCTGTTAAATCTTCATTCAATCTTAATAATCGGGCGATAGTTCTGGCAATTTGCGCGACTTCTAACGTATGGGTTAACCGAGTTCGATAATGATCCCCTTCGTGGGTAACAAAAACCTGGGTCTTGTATTCCAATCTCCGGAACGCATTACAATGCAGAATCCGATCTCGATCTCGCTGGAATGCTGCCCGTAACTCATGTTCCGGTTCGGGATACTTTCTGCCTTGCGATAACGCGCTTTTCATTGCAAAAGGAGCTAATATTTTTTCTTCTAGCTTCTCATATTCCTTACGAGCGAGCATATTTTTATACCCTTATTAAATTCCAAGTTCCAAAATCCAAATACCAAATAAGCTCCAAATTCCAAATTCCAAACTAAATTTTAAACAGACTTATCTACTATCGAACTAAAGATTTTCTTTAATTCATTGGCTTCGTTTATTAAGGTATTACCTTCATTCTCAAATTGCTGCTCATTGGTTTCGATTAATAACCGTAACCAATATGCAGACTCTTTTGCTTCTTTACGACATATTTTGACTCTTAGAACAAAATCTTTTTTGCTAAATGACTCATTAGCTTCAATATAATTTGCTCCGACTGAACCAGAAGATCGGATAACTTGTTTAACATATTCAGCATTACTAAGGGTATGCGGCATTTTCTTACAATATTTATTCACTTGCTTAGCAAATTGAAACGTTCGTTCACCCAAATCCTGTTTTTTGGACTTTGAAATTTCAGTCATTGGAATTTATTTGGAACTTGGATTTTGGAACTTGGATTTTAGTAACGCAATATTTATTAAGCTAACCCTTAATTCCGGCTAATTTAATTCCTTCAACGAAGAACCGCTGGTTGAATATAAATAGAATAATGATTGGGGCAAGCATAATAATGGATCCAGCCATTAATAAGGTCCATTCGGTAGTATAGAGCCCTTGGAATGACGCTAAACCTACTGGCAGCGTTTTCATTTCGATTGAATTGGTGACAATCAGCGGCCACATGAAATCTTTCCAACTACCCATAAATACGAAAGTAGTTAAGGTAGCTAATGCTGGTTTTGATAACGGCAAGGTAATCCGGCGGTATATTCCGAACAAAGTTGAGCCATCGATTTTCGCTGCCTCTTCCAATTCCACTGGCAACGACATAAAGAATTGGCGCAGCATAAACGTACCATAAGCGGAAAACATCCCGGGAACAATTAACGCAAAATAGGAATCGATACCAACCGGTTTTCCGAAAAATGAGCCGAATACAAATAAATCGGTACTCCAGATTTCACCGAATTTCCGTAATAAAATAAATACCGGGATCATGGTAACTACTCCCGGAATCATCATCGTCGCCAGATATCCGAAAAAGAGTTTATCCCGCCCGGGAAAATTCAACCGGGCGAAGGCAAATGCTGCCAGAGAACTGGTAATCACCTGACCAAGGGTGATACAAATCGTAACAAAAATGGTGTTGAAATAAAAGCGAGGAAAAGGTACTGCAGTCCATGCGGACGGATAGTTCGCCCAGACTATCGGATTCGGAACAAGTTGTTTTAAAAAATTATCCGGAATAGTAAATACCGCACTCGGTTCTTTTAACGAAGTCGCTACCATCCAGACAAAGGGTAGCAGCATGGTTACTGCACCGATACTCAGGAATATATAAGCGAAACTTTTTTTGTATATTTCCTTCTTCTTCTTATCCATAAAGGTTAAATCTCTATCCGCCTTAGGTTGACCGTAATATATAATTTTAGAAATATTGTACTTTTCTCCCGCCGTATTTCCAATTCAATAGGGTTACGATAAAGACTAAAAAGAATAAGACCCAGGCGATTGTCGCTGCTTTCCCCATTTTAAACCAGACGAAGGCGTTGTTATAGATATAATAGCTTAAGGTCGTACTTGCGCCGGCTGGACCGCCATTGGTCATAATATATGCGGCATCGAATCCGCCCTGGAATCCGCCAATAAGACTCATAGTAAATATGAAAAATGTTGTGGGGGAAAGCATCGGCCAGGTAATATGCCAGAACTTCTGCCAGCCGGAAGCGCCATCGATATCAGCCGCTTCATATAAATGCGACGGGACATTCTGCAATCCCGCTAAATAGAGAATCATATTTACTCCACCGATTCCACCCCAGAAAAACATCAGCATTAATGCCGGTTTTACCCAAGCGGTACTACTCAACCAATCCGGACCGAATATTCTCAGTCCGAATAATCGGCCGAATTTGGTTATACAATCATTAATCAATCCAAAATCAGTATTGAATAACCATCGCCATAATAGATAGGTAGCAACGCCGGTAGTAATCGTCGGCAGGAAATAAATCGTTCGAAAGATTACCATCCCTTTGATTTTCTGATTTAATACGATCGCCAGGAAAAGCGAGCCGGCCATGACGATCGGAATATTCAACATTAAAAAAATGGTGTTACCCAGATATTTCCAGAAATAAGGGTCTTTCGGTTCCATCACTTGCCAGAACAGGATATAATCCCACCAATGATGGACCGTATCCGGAATAGTGGTAAATCCGAGCAGATTGATGAAGTTCGATATTCCGACGAATTTCGGTGGGGTTAATAGATCCCAGTCAACGAAACTCAAAATAAACGAGGCCAGAACCGGTAATGAAGTAAAAATCAGGAATCCGACTATATTCGGTAAAATAAACGCATACCCGGCAATAATTTCGTTTAGTTTACGTCTGGTTTTTGGTGTCATTTGATATAAAAAGGTTATTCTCGGCGCTGTTTTATCGCCATTAGCCAATATTTCGTCGATAAACAACCTGATTTATTGAATAAAAACTATATCAAGAAATAACTCGTTCGTCAATTGCGATTTTGTATGATAAAATATTATAGTTGTTTGAATAGCATATAACCTCATACATAGGATACCTATTTGTATAAGATCATATCGCTTACCATATTCGTTTTTGCCTCTTATTTCAGCTTCAATTCGCCTGCGTTACCGGAAGAAATCAAACCGATATCTCCAATAACTCAAACCGATCGGATTCTGATTCTAGCGCCGCATCCGGATGATGAATCGATTGGAACTGCAGGTATTATTCAGGAAGCGGTTAAGGTCGGCGCGCAATGTAAAATCGTTTGTTTTACCAATGGTGATCATAATCAATGGGCGTTTATTGTCGATACCAAACACATTCCGTTACGGCAGAAAGAGTTCATCCGGCTGGGAGAAGAGCGTCGGCAAGAAAGCATCGCTGCAATGGCTTATTTCGGTATCCGGCGAACCAATCTGATTTTTCTCGGATATCCGGATTTCGGTACTTTAAAAATGTTTACCGATTATTGGGATACGCCGAAACCATTTCGCGGGTTCTTAACCCGAATCGATAAAGTCCCTTATCCGGAAGCATTATCTCCGGGAACGCCCTATGTTAGCGAAAGTATCCTTAAAGATCTAAAAACGATTTTATCGAAATATCAACCGACGAAAATTTTCGTTTCTCACCCGGCAGATACCAACCGGGACCATCGAGCACTCTATTTATATCTGCGAGTAGCGTTATGGGATTTGGAAAAGTCTATTCCGCGACCGGAATTATATCCCTATTTGATACATATGCCCGGCTGGCCGTATCGTATAGGACCGCGTCCGGAATTGATTCTTGAACCGCCGACCAATTTACCGGAAGTAATCTGGCAGCGGTTTATTTTATCGCCGGAACAATTAATTAGAAAACGGGCTGCCATCTCAATCTATAAAACCCAGTTTCGGTCCCATCTCTATCCATTCGCCCGGAAAAACGAGTTGTTTGGCGATTATCCGATAATCAAACTGCATCAACAGCCGCTACCGGTAACCGACTGGCAGAAATTAGCATTGGTCATAGATACGACCCAATATGAAATCGAAAATGGACTCATCCAACAGAAGAAAATTTCGGCATTAGCTTATGCTGAACACAATGGCAATGTAGTAATTAAAATAAACCTGCAAAAAATACTCGATGAAACGCTGGGAATATCCATCTACCTTTTCGGATACAAATCGCAAACCGCGTTCTCGAAAATGCCAAAAATCAGGATTGCTCTGGATCTGCTTGGAATCAAAGTGTTTAATATGTCACAACGAATCCAGGCATCGAATATCCAATTTAGTTCTGATAAACAGAATATTTTTGTAACCGTTCCGATCTCGATTCTCGATAACCCGAAATATATTCTTACTTCCGCTTATTCCCGAACCGGCGATCTACCCATCGATGAAACTGCCTGGCGAATCCTGGAATTAAACTAAAGCAATGAACCAAATTATCTTTCGTCCCTACCAAACAAACGACCGGGCTGCGGTACAAGAAATCGCTTACGATACCGCATTTTTCGGTGATTCCGGGCAAGCGTTTTTCACCGATCGTATTATTTTATCTGAAGTACTCACTGCCTATTTTACTGATTATGAACCGACCTCATGTTTTATTGCTGAAAAGGATAATCTGGTTATCGGGTACTTGATAGGAACAAAACAAGCGGATAAAGTATTTCGCTATTTCTATACGAAAATCTTGCCGGGATTGCTTGTGAAATCAATATACCGTGGTGTGTTTTTTAAATTTAAAAACATAAAGTTTATCTCTAATTTAGTTCGGAGTTATTTGCGGGGCGAATTCGAATTACCGGAATCGATTAAATCGTATCCGGCAACGTTACATATCAATGTTCGGGCAGGATATCGGAATTTCGGGATCGGGGCGAAATTGATTGAGACCTATTGCCAGTATCTGATTCGAGAAAAAATCGCTGGGGTCCATTTGCAAACGATGTCTGAGAATGCCAGCCGGTTTTTCCAGCAGCAAGGATTCGTGATTCTACAACAAAACAAACGAACCTATTTCCGGTATTTGCTGCATAAAGATATCCCCATCTATCTGTGCGGGAAAAAACTT
>JBHGBB010000099.1:0-13839 GCA_041946755.1 bacterium
ATGTTCGAGAGCATGGGCGGCATAATTCCTACCCAGAGCGATGATTTTTGATGGGAATAAAATGGGTGGTAAACATTTATAAGGTATTGAAATAACGAATTTATCAACCAAATTATGTTTCTCAATAAATTCTAATGTTTCCTGAAATTCGATAAGTAATTCAGATAATAGACGCGGTATACTCAGAATTCGGTCGATATCATGAAATGGGAAGTCCTTTTCAATACCTTCAGCAGTAAAAAATGCATCATATGCTGCCTGCAAGTCAATGAGTTTGTTTTTATATTGAATTGCGATAACAGGTAGAGTAGGTGTTTCATTCAGTTCGGGAATTTCAGATTTATCAGGTAAAAAGGAAATATTATATAGTTTCACAATATCAAGCTTACCATATTTTATGTGATAGGTATAGAGCAAACAAACGGTTCTTTAAGAAATCGGAGATTGATTATAAAAATAGTATACCAAACCTGGTATTTTGTACTTGATACTTGGTATTTAATTATTTTCCACTCCATAGAGTCGAGTCTCCGACCGGTGTAGAACCAGAGCGCCTTTAAGGCGCTCTGGTTCTACACCGGGATAAGAATAGTATGACTCCCCAAAAAGATATTAACTTGATGGTATGATGATTGAACCACAGTAGGGGCGGGATTTCCCCGCCCCTATGAAGGTATGTTCTAAATTGCATAAGGTAAATGTGGAGTTATATGGTTATATAGGATAAGGGTTACGATAGAAAGAAGTAGCATTGAAAGATGGGCATAGTTCAAGTGTGGTTTGAAAGGGTGGGAGAACCCCGCCCTTACCTGGAAGATTCTAAGCCAAGTTTACCCCAAGGTAACAATCGGGGTAGATAGAATTTTATAAGTATCGATATTTCAATCGGAATAATTTTTTTCCAAATGGCAAAAAATTATTCTCCGGGTCAAAAACATCTCCAAAATAATTCTTTTCCAAATGGAAAAGAATTATTCCCAGGGTCAAGGTACCCAACAGAATAATCTTTTACCATTTGGTAAAAGATTTAAGTTCAAATTAAAAGATATCTTACAATTCTTATCCAATCAAGTATATCCTGGAAAAAGAATATAAGCTGTCCACATTTTCTAAATTGATTTAGACATTAATTAGATATTTTTTACTTGACACAAACATAAAAGTATAGTATAAATATATATAGCCAATATAATTCAGGAGGAAATATATGAGGTCTAAAAAGTTAACTGATAAACAGCAGCAGGTGTTTGATTTCATTACCGGATTCTCAAAACAGATGGGATATCCGCCATCAATCGGCGATATTAAAGAGAAATTTGGGATAAGGTCGCCGAAAGGGGTGGTAGACCATCTAACCGCCATTGAAAGAAAAGGATTTATTAAACGGATTCCCAATATCTCTCGCGGGATAACTATCGTTGGGAAAACCGCTATGGCAGCGTTGGATAATGTAAGGAATGTTGCTGTTATCGGAACTATTGCTGCCGGAACCCCGTTATTAGCCGAACAGAATGTTACCGGTCATCTGCCGGTACCGCAGAATGTCGCTGCCGGTGCCGAATGTTTCGCCCTCAAGGTTAAAGGGGAGAGTATGATCGATGCCGGAATCTATGATGGGGATTATGTCATTGCCCGGGTGCAGAATAGCGCTAATAATGGAGATATTGTAGTAGCATTGCTTGAGAATGAAGCTACGGTGAAATATTTATATACTGAAGATAGTAAAATCCGGCTGCAACCGGCAAATAATACCATGGGTCCGCTTTATGTAGAACCGGAAGAAGTGAAAATCCAGGGGAAAGTCATTGCGGTTTATCGATTCTTGAATTAAATCCGAATAGCGAATATCGAAATTCGAAACAAATCCGAATATTGAAAATGCTAAACAAAAACCATTTTGAACATTGATAATTTAAAATTAGCTTTTTGTTTCGATATTCGAATTTCGAATTTCGGATTTTTGTTTTATAGAGATGGATACTTTTCAGAAATTAGAACTACTCGGGTCTGCGGGGAAATACGATATCTGCTGTGCCTCTTCCCGTACTATTCAGGGAAAGCCTGCGGCTAAGAAACGACGCGGAAATTCTTCAGGAATCCCTAACGGAACCATCTATCCCGCATTTTTATCCGATGGCAAATGTATCCCGCTGTTTAAAGTTCTGCAAACTAATGTCTGCGATAAGGATTGTTTCTATTGTGTCAATCGCAAATCGCGCGATGTGCCTCGAATCACGCTCCAGCCGGAAGAGTTAGCCACTACGTTCTTGCATTATTATCGTGTCGGATTGGTTAAAGGATTGTTTCTGAGTTCCGGGGTTTATCCAACTGCTGATAGCGCGATGGAACGAATGATTAAAACCGCAGATATCCTGAGAAATAAATACCGGTTCCAAGGATATATCCATCTAAAAATCTTACCCGGAGTTAGCTATTCGTTAGTCGATACCGCTACCCGATTAGCCAGCCGGTCTTCAATCAATCTAGAAGCACCGAATCCGAACCGGTTATCCCATATTGCTGCCGGGAAAGATTTTAAATCGGATTTATTAACCCGAATAAATTGGCTGCATTCTTTTGCCGGGCAGGGAAGAATGAAAGCCGGAGTGACTACCCAGTTTGTGGTCGGTGCCTCTGAGGAAACCGATTTAGAACTCCTAAAAACCACCGATTGGCTATATCAGAATCGAAGATTAAGACGGGTATATTTCAGCGCATTCCAGCCGGTATCAGAGACTCCATTAGCAAGGATGCCAAGCACTTCTACTACTCGCGAGTTAAGATTATATCAATCCGACTATTTACTTCGCCAATATAAATTTAAACTTGATGAGCTAACCTTTGATTTAACTCAAAATTTACCGCTAGATGCCGATCCGAAATATGTCTGGGCGGTTAACCATCCGAGTTTTTTTCCGATAGAAGTCAATCAAGCGGATTATGAGGTTTTATTGCGAGTTCCCGGAGTTGGTCCTCGGTCAGCAAAACGCATTATCCAGCAGCGGAAATTGTTTAGATTCAATGATATAACCCAACTTAAAGATATTGGAGTAGTTACCAAACGCGCGATAGATTTTGTCTTACTTAACGGTAAACTCGCCAAACTCGACCTGCCTAAACCCAAGCCAAACCAATCGCAACAACTCGAATTTTGGGATGAGGTTTAACCACAATATTCCTAATAAAAAGGTTTCTGAGAGCAAACTGGATTTTATCCAGTTTGCTTAACAATAATAAAATCAATATTTTAACATTTTTAACCTTACATCATACTCTAGCTGGATAACCTGCTTCATCTCATATTTGGCAACCGCTTTTATAATATGATATACTATATTTAGTTCCCAAATCCCAATTCCAAATGCAAGATAGCATTTCCAATCTATATAGCTCAATTAAAACATCGTTAATCATTTAGTCATTAAATGATTGATTTGACATTTGGTCCCGAGTAATTTCGGGATAAAATTTAGGATTTGGGATTTGTTTTTTCTAATATGGATACATCGACTACCTCAGAGTTTAGGATTCTTACCCTAAAAGACGAAGAGATAATGCGATTATGCGGTCCGCGTAACGATTATCTCAAGCTCATCGAAACAGTGTTCTCAACCCCAATTTATGTCCGGGGGAATGAGATTCGTGTCCGAACCGATTTACCTCATAGTTCAGTAGTAGCAGAAGTATTAGAAGAGATTTTGACTCTCGTCCGAAGTCATAATCCATTTGGAATGCAGGATGTACGTTTTATCGTTCGAAAAGCAAAACAGGAATTAGAAGAAGAATTGAAAGCGAAAAGTACCGGAAAAATAAAATCTGGCCAGCCATTGCAGGTAGCAGAGACTGCAACTGAGTATATTGTCGTTCCATCTAAACGGGGGAGAATCTATCCCCGGACTCCCGGACAGAAACGATACCTTGATGCAGTTAAAAACCATGATATCGTTTTCGCAATCGGTCCTGCCGGAACCGGAAAAACCTATCTGGCGATGGCGATGGCCGTTGAAGCGTTAACCATGGAAAAAGTCGGCCGGATCATTCTAGTGCGACCGGCGGTAGAAGCAGGTGAGAAACTGGGTTTCCTTCCTGGTGACCTTTATGAGAAAGTTTCGCCTTACTTAAGACCATTATATGATGCATTATACGATATGATGGATCCGCGGAAAGTGCAGGAATATATTGACCGGGGAATTATTGAAGTGGCACCGTTAGCCTTTATGCGAGGAAGAACATTGAATGATTCGTTTATTATCCTTGATGAAGCACAGAATACTACCAGTGAACAAATGAAAATGTTTTTAACCCGGTTGGGATTCGATTCGAAAACCGTTATTACCGGCGATATTACCCAAATTGATTTGCCGTCAGGGAAAGAGTCGGGATTGGTACAGGCGGAATCCATCCTGCATCAGATTTCCGGGATATCGTTTGCTTATTTCAGCGGAGAAGATGTCGTTCGACATGAATTGGTACAGCAAATCATTAAGGCGTATGCAGAATTAAAATAAAGGTAAGTTATGGTAAACGAGAATAAAAGAACCAGACCGCGGAAACCGTTGTTACGCGGATTCACAAAAAGAGTTAAACCGGATAAACCCGAGAAAGCCGAACAGAAGCTATTATCGCAAAACGCCAAGATAACCTTGGCAGTCATTCTATCATTTTTTGCCTTGCTTATCCTATTAATCCCGGATTTCTTGTTCACGCCATACCCGGCAGAATTGAATACTATTCCTGGGAAAGATGTCATTGCCCCATTTCAAGTATCCATAGTTGATATAGAAGCCACCAATAAAGCGCGAGAACAAGCGGTGCCAGCTGCAGCTTTGATTTTAAGTGCAGATACGCAAGCCACTCCGAAAGTATTGGCAGAATTGTTTACTATATTTTCTACGGCACAACAGATTAGCCAGAAACCAAACCTAGCTAAAACTGAGCAGATTGAAGATCTAAAACGGCAAATCTCTTTTCCAATCTCAGACGAGGCCTTAACGGCATTACTTCGTTATTCGCAATATCGCAAAATCCCGGAAGTGCTGGATAATGTGGTATCTGAGGTGATGGCTCGGTTAACGCTTAATTCCGAAGATTTGGCGTTAATCGAGCAACAACCGGAACTGCTGATATCTGCCGATAGTGGTAAGTCGGGAAAAGCGGAATTACAATACCTACCGATAAAACGGGAAGATATAACAGTTTTTTCCGAGATTAAACGGAAAGCTATCCGGCGGTTAAATCAGCTGCTACCGAATGCCGAAGATAGCGAGTTACGAAATGCATTGAGTGAATTATTAAATCATGTTTTATATCCAACATTGCGATATGATAAAGATAAATCCGAACAATATCTTGCCAGTCTACGGAATAGCATCCCACCGATTAAAATATCGATTAGGCGGAATGATACTATTGTTGCCGCGCGAGAAAATATTGCTCCGGCAAAAAAGATTGTGCTCGATGAATTGAATCGGATTCGGATTCGAGCAGCGTTAGGTATTATGTTTGGCCGAGCGATATTATTGGTTCTATTCGGTTTCTTTACGGCATTATATCTTCGAACGTATTATCCAAAAGTAATCCGCGATTTTAATACTATTACCCCAGCATGTTTATTATGGGTAGTAACGGTAGCGATTGCGAGATTGGTGTTATGGTTCAATGGTTCAGCCTATTTAGTTCCAATCGGCGCCTTCGCCATGCTTGCTGGGATATTATTTGAAGTCCGGTTTGCGCTGGTTATGGTAACCAGTATTGCGATATTATTAGGCGTGTTGGTGGGATTAGAAGTAAAACATGTTCTGGTATTCTTATTATCCGGGATGATCGCGGCGTTAACGGTATCGCACCTAAAAAAACGGACAGATTTGATTAAAGCCGGATTGTTTATCAGTGCGGTGAACTTGATTGGTATAACCGTCTTATTTTTATTCGACCAATCAATGTTTTCTCTTGCCAGTTGGTTAAATTGGGATTTAGGTAAGGATATTTTATCCGGATTAGCCAATGGCATCTTATGTTATATCTTAACGATCAGTTTACTTCCCGGATTTGAAAAACTGTTTAACCTTACTACCGATTGGAAGCTTCTCGAATTCTCGGATACCGAATCAGAATTATTAAAACGGCTGGAAACAGAGGCGCCGGGTACCTATCAGCATAGTCTGAATGTAAGTGCACTAGCTGATTCTGCGGCTGCAGCTATTGGTGCGAATGCATTATTGGCGCGGATAGCCGCGATCTATCATGATATCGGGAAATTAATCAAGCCGGAGTATTTCAGTGAAAACCAGATGACCGATGATGAGAAAAAGAAACATGATAAGTTATCCCCATATATGAGCACATTAATTATCAAAAACCATATCAAACACGGGTTGGAATTGGCTAAAGAGAACAAGTTACCGCCACCGGTAATCGATATTATCGAACAGCATCACGGAACCAGCTTAATCTCATATTTCTATCAGGAAGCACTGGAAATGAATGAGAAAACTGAGGATGGAGAATCATTAGATGAAGCGCATTTCCGGTATTTAGGACCGAAACCGCAAACAATAGAATCGGCGATTATTTTGTTAGCCGATTCGGTAGAAGCAGCAACCGCATCGTTAACCAATCCGGATGAAGGTGAAATTCATACTATGGTGCGGAAAATTGTTAACGAACGATTTGCTGATGAGCAGCTGGAAGAATGCGAGTTAACTTTACATGACTTGCATCTTATTACCGAAAGCTTTGTTCGAGCGCTTTTATCGAAATACCATCGCCGGATAGAGTATCCGGAACAACAGCCCGCTGAATCGGTATAATAAATAGTTATCAGTTGTCGGTTTTCAGTTTATCAATACTGCTTACTCATTGGCTCTAGGTTGACTATACTGGGTATCTAGGTAGCTTTTAGATAGTGGTTTTCAAAATTTAGAGCATGATATTTGGAGTTTAATATTTATGGTTTCTATGATAACGGAATTACCGATACCCAAACTAGCACTCCGAAAATTGAAGTATATCGGTCAAACGGTTCTCGACCGTGAAAAGATTGCCGATTCGGAATTGAGTGTTCTATTAACAAACGATACGAG
Organism: bacterium; assembly: GCA_041946755.1. GTDB lineage: Bacteria > UBP4 > UBA4092 > JAOAEQ01 > JAOAEQ01 > JBHGBB01. The sequence continues at coordinate 7,083 of JBHGBB010000099.1, forward strand.
GATAACAGAATTAAATCAACGGTATTTTCAGCGGAATTGCGCCACCGATGTAATTGCCTTTCCGCAATCGGAAGCAGCATCGAAACCGGTATCGGCAGTATTAGGCGATGTAGTTATCTCAATTGATACCGCAGAACGCCAGGCAATTGAGCGCAATCATCATTTAGAAGATGAACTCGGTTATTTGTTGATACATGGTATCCTTCATCTTTTAGGTTATGATGATATTAAATCCGTTTCGCGGCGGAAGATGCGAGCGAAAGAACGAGTTTATGTAACCGAATTCCATCTAGATGCACATCCGGAAACAATGAAGTAGGTTGGCTAAAAGAACAGTTATTTGTTTGAAAATACTATTTGCAGAAATCTGTTTTAGCGCTATCATATGCAAGATAAATATATTACCAGATTACGGAACTATTTTTTTACGGGATTACTAGTATTAATTCCAGTGGTGGTCACTATATATGTTGTCTGGTATACGTTCAGTGTGCTAGATGGTTGGCTTGGTGGTTTGATTAAATACCATGATAAACCTATACCGGGATTGGGTTTCATTGCGTTAATGGTATTAATACTCTTTACCGGTTTGATTGCCCATAATTATTTAGGCCGGCGATTGATCGGGATTAGTGAACACCTGCTAGGTCGGATTCCATTAATCAACAAACTTTATCTAGCTACCCGGCAGGTAAGTTATGCCATATTAACCCGAAAAAAGAAATTGTTCCAGCAGGTGGTTGCCGTAGAATATCCGCGAAAAGGGATATATAGTGTCGGATTTGTAACTAATTCGCAAACCGGTGAACTTGATACTAAAGTCGGAGAGCCAATGGCATATGTTTTTATTTGTACGGTACCGAATCCAACAACCGGATTCGTTATCGCCGTACCGAAGAAAGATATCATTCCATTAAATATGACGGTTGAAGAAGGATTAAAACTGGTTATATCAGCAGGAGTAGTTGTTACACCGCAGTCAGATTCTAAGCCTGACAATCTAACATTTAATATTTCTAAAGATACCATTGAATCCTAATCCCAGTCCACCGAGTATTCATCGATCCGGCTATATCGGCATTATTGGTAAACCGAATGTCGGTAAATCTACCTTATTAAACTATTTGTTAGGCCAGAAGCTAGCCATTGTATCTGATAAACCGCAAACTACCAGAACCCGGATATTAGGGGTGATTTCCAGCCAGAACTATCAACTGATTTTTATCGATACTCCTGGCATCCATGTTCCTAAAGATCAGCTCCATGCGTTTATGCAATCGCAGATAGCTGAAACGGTTGAAGAAGTAGATATTCTCTTATTTTTAGTTTCTGCCGAATCAGGTATCGATGATGAAGATCGATTGGCATTACAGGTGATCGAAAAACAAAATAAACCGGTGGTAATAGCGGTCAATAAGATCGATATAAATAAGACTAATGCAGAAAAGGTGCGGCAAGAACTGTTGTCATTATATCCATTTCGAGATCAGCAACTTATTTCTGCATTGAATGGTACCGGCTGCAACGAATTGGTAACCAAACTGATTACCTTACTTCCTGAAGGACCGCAATATTATCCCGAAGATACCTTAACCGATCGAAACGAACGATTTATTATTAGTGAACTGGTTCGAGAACAAGTCTTGAAACTGACTCAGCAAGAGATTCCGTATAGTGTTGCGGTTATAACTGAAGAGGTGAAAGAGCGGTCTGCTGCATTAACGTATGTTAAGGCAGTAATTTATGTAGAACGGGATTCGCAGAAGAAAATCATTATTGGTTCTCAGGGAAAAAAACTAAAAGAAATCGGGTTAACAACTCGAAAAGAAGTTGAACAGCTGCTGCAGAAGAAGGTATACTTAGATTTATGGGTTAAGGTTAAAAAGAACTGGAGAAAAGACCGTACTGCATTACAGCAGTTAGGATTGAAATAATCTATCGAGAATCAATAAAAAGGAAAAAGCGAGTATGCAGATAATCTATTTAATCTTGATGCTAGTCGGATTCGGATTAACTAGTTATGGATTTTGGCTGGTAGTTGATGAAATTCAGACCGAAAAGAAATCGGTTTGGAAATCGTTCTGTCTCCTGATTGGGCTTATCGGTATGGTATTCGGTATCTTGCTCTATGGGGTTCCGCATTTTTTCTCATCGCATTAGTCCAGAAGTAACGTTAGGGATTGAGCATCTATACTACCGCACCTTCGAGATAACTCAATTCTTTTTTCCTGGTATCGATTTTCACTTTTATCCCAATAGGAATCGGAAAATTAGTATCTCCATGTCCAAAACCAAGGTTGTAAACCACTGGAATGCCTAAATCACCCAACAAATCCCCGAATATTTCCGGATAGGTTAGATGCGGTTTATCCGGTTCTTTCGGTTCACATCGGATGAGTTTTCCGAGTAAGACAGCATGCACTTGTTTTAGTTTTCCGGTAAGTTTCAGATGCGCGAGCATGCGATCAATCCGATGCGGTTCTTCATCCACATCTTCACAGAACAAGATTTTGTTTTTCAAATCGAATTCATAAGGAGTACCCAGTAGAGTTTGGATAACCGAGATACATCCTGCAATAGCGCGACCTTCTGCCATACCTTCTGAAACTACCGACCATTCAGCGGGTCCACCGATATAATCTAATGGGAAAGGGATTACGCCCATCGGTTCAGGATCAGAAAGAAGTCGAAATTCCATCTCTCGGCTGAACACATTGGAGTCGGTACTCATTCCGGATTCAACCATTGGCGCATGGAAAGTCACCAGTCCGGTAAGTTGATGAATAGCATTTAAGAATGCGGTGATGTCGCTATATCCTAAAAAGATTTTCGGATTCCGTCGGATATTCTGAAAATCGAGTGCGGGAATAATCCGGGTTGCACCATTACCGCCACGGGCGCAAAATATCGCGTTCACTTCTGGGTCGGCAAACATCCGGTTAAAATCTTCCGCCCGGCCAGTGTCTTGTCCGGCGAAATAGCCATACCGGTCATAGACATGTTTACCCAGTTTGATTTTATATCCCCAGGATTTCAGGTTTTGGATACTCGCATCAAGTTTTTCTTGATTGACCGGTCCGGAAGGAGCGATGATACCAATAGTATCTCCCGATTTCAATTTCGGTGGCTTAATCAATTGCAGTTTGCGAATTGTAGATATCGGATTCTTAGTATTTGCCATATTGTAACTATACAATAAGAAAGAGCGGAATAACCGGAAATCCGATTCTTCCGCTCTTCTTACTAATTTATTTTTATTTATCTATGGAATTTGGATTTTGTCCGCCTTAAGCGGATGGGATTTTCTCCTAAAGGGTATATAACCGTTGATAATGCTCACCAATAATATCCCAAACTAGGGTAGGGTTGTCGCAAGCAATATGTGACATACAACTGCAACCTTCATATCCCCAGGCGACAATATTCCTGATGCCATGATTATAGGCAGTGTCAATCGCGAGTCCAACATTCTTTTCGGTACCACGAGGGATACGAAACGCCTGGACCCAGATCTGGCCTTCTTTTTGATACTGTTTGGCATACCCGGCAATAATAGAAGAATAGAGCCCGACAAATTCTTTAACATCTTTATTCGACCAGGTCCAATAAGGGTCGGTACCGAAAATATCGACGGTATCCAATTTGACTAAAGGTTCCCAATGCTCAGTGGTTTCACTTGGAAGAACGCAGATAGCATTTTTAACTTTCGGATTAGCCTCTTTTACCGCTTCACACATCTCTTGCAGGAATTCATATAATGCCTGATGCTGAAATGCAATGACTTCATCGGTTTTATCTTTCGGAATCGGATGATTATATTGTTCTGCAAACATATGCTGGCAGACACTGCAATGACAAGCCCAGCCCGGGGTATCGCCAAACCAGCCGGGGATATAGAAATGCGGTTCATCCCAGAATATCACTTGCGGATTCATGGAAACCGCAGCTTGAATCCAGGTTTTAATAAACGCGCGGAGTTTCGGTTGATTGGGGCATGCAACCGGCGCAACCGCACCATCATGCCGAATCTGACGAGCGTCCGGATTGCGGGCAACGAATGCGGTATATGCTTCTCCACCGAAAATTCCACCCACTCCCCAGGGATCGAGATAAACCTCGAGCCCGAGATCATGGCAAGAGGTTACGATTTCGCGGATGGTTTCTTTATAAAACTGCAAATCATTTTCACTGAAGGTATGCACTACAAAATTACAATGGTGACTCTTAATATCATGCATATCTTCTTTAACATGTTTCGGGATACGGTTCCCAAAATAACTTACGCCGGTTTTCATATTCTATCTCCTAAATGGTGGCTAGTGATATAGGTTTTTCTTTTAGAAATATTAAACTAGGTCATACTCCGCTGTCAAGTAAAAACCTGTTTCCCAGCGGAAGTCCCTGGTCAGTAAAAATCTCGGTAAACGATACCTGGAATTCTTTACCACCGGCGAGGAACCAGAGCGGCTTCAAGCCGCTCTGGATATACTCCGGTATCGGGATGGCTAAAGATACCAACCAGGATATAATTGAATTGAGAATGGGATTGGTTAAGGTAGCGGTGAGGTGTGTTTGAGATGATATTTGCCAATTGCGGAATGCGGATTGAAAAATAGGGAGAAAGATGCCAGGGTATAGGCGGGGTTCCCCCGCCCTGTGGAGTGCGCATTCTATTGTTCGGACGCAAAAAGTAGGTTGCTAGGGAAAAATAGGAGTCAAGATATAAGGTAACAAATCGTGGGCATGGTTCTAGCGGAAGAAATCCGGGGAATTGAATTATACCCGAACGAAAATAATCTTTTGCCAAATGGAAAAAGATTATGGAAAGTGTTCAATTTCTATACAAAATAATTCTTTGCCAAATGGAAAATAATTATTCGACCGGTTGCTTTCTCCCAAATGGCAAAATAGAAAATCGAGTTAAATAATTTTCCGATTAAGTATATTCCAAAAAAAGAACACCAAGTGTCTCTATCTTATTATAAAAATTGAACACAAATCAGGTTTATATTTTGGAAGGCACTAAAAACCGGCAATAATGTATTCGGTAGAATAACACTCCAGGTCATTCAAGTATCTCTCCACATAGCTTTTACCTTGACGGATAAAAGAATAGTATAGTACACTTATCAATTGAGGAATTTAACAGTAATCTACTATCGAGAGGGTAAATAGCCGTGAAATTAGGGCGTTTCATAATTTCCCGAGAAGCGCGGAATTATTTAGTTATTATCGGATTAATCATCGTTCAATTACTGATACTCCACTTATGGTGGCTGTCAATAGTGGCGATAGCGATTCTCGGTTTTATCATTTTCTTTTTCCGCGACCCGGTTCGGGTCATTCCCCCACTTGAACAAGCGATCGTTTCGGCTGCTGATGGTACCGTAGTCGATATTGCAGAAGTATATGAAGATAAATATCTCAATCAACCGGTACAGCGAGTGAGTATCTTCCTATCGATATTTGATGTCCATGTGAATCGCTCTCCGATGAAAGGTGAGGTCAAATATCTCCAATACCAACCCGGCCGATTCAAAAATGCGATGAGCGGAAAATCATCGCAATATAATGAACATAATCTGGTTGGTATAGAAAACGGGGAATCGCGGATTTTAGTTAAACAAATTGCCGGGATGATCGCCCGGAGAATAGTATGCAGTTGCGATATCGGCGATACTATTTCGACCGGAGATAAGATCGGACTGATTAAGTTTGGGTCTCGCGTCGAGATATTTTTACCGCTTGATGCTAAACTGCAAGTTAAATTGAAAGATAAAGTTAAAGCGGGAGAGACTATAATTGCACTTCATCCCGTAAAAAAGTAAATTTCTGACTATGCGTAAAATATATATCTTACCGAATTTATTTACTACCGCAAGCCTTATATCCGGATTTATCGCCTTAACCTATATCTATCACAACAAAATCGAATATGCCATTTGGGCGGTATTCGTTGCGATACTATTTGATGGATTAGATGGTAAAATCGCCCGATTAACCGGAACCAGTAGTAGTTTCGGTGTTAATTACGATTCGTTGTCAGATTTGGTATCTTTCGGAGTCGCTCCAGGATTCTTAGTATATCGGTTAGCCAATTCCTGGCATAATAAAGCCGCGTTAGCTGCAAGTGTATTATATGTAATCTGTACCGCATTAAGATTAGCGCGGTTCAATGTACAAGTTCATTCCGAAGAAAGTAAAGAATTTGTTGGATTGCCTTCTCCAGCAGCTGCCGGCATGTTGCTGGCAGTAGTTATGGTATATCATGGTCGGGAATGGATATTAATCCAACGTTCATTACCCTTAATTGCTGTTCTCCTCGCTTGTTTGATGGTCAGCAAAATACCTTATTTTAGTTTAAAACGAGCACATCTGGAACGACGGCGGCCGTTTAATACCTTAGTCGCTTTGGTACTCATAACCGGATTATTAATCGTATTTTCCGATTTTGCCGATGTGCTTATTCTGGGATTCTTTACCATGTATGTGGCTATCGGAATCGCGGTATATGTGCGGATACCAGTATGGAAACTGCCGATCCTGCAAGCCTATATTCCATCACCGGAAATGCAGCATTCATCCCGGATACATCCTCATACAGCAGGACATCAACAACCAACGACATCGCATACTTCTTCTCCGGAAATTCATGGCAAGTAAACTACAAGAAGCTAAAGGAAAAGCACGCCGGTTGGTATTATCTCATTTCCAAAAGAAATATGTCCAGAAAATGCTACCGCTTCGACAGGGCGAA